>JBFLZW010000054.1:70203-147858 GCA_040755755.1 bacterium
CTTGTATGGCGGCCTCTACGGCCTGTATGGCCTGTATGGCGGCCTCTACGGCGGGCTCTACGGCCTGTATGGCGGTTTGTATGGTGGACTCTATGGCGGGTACGGCCTGTATGGCGGCCTCTACGGCGGCCTCTACGGCCTGTATGGCGGTTTGTATGGTGGACTCTATGGCGGGTACGGCCTGTATGGCGGCCTCTACGGCCTGTATGGCGGGCTCGGCCTGAGATACGGTCTTGCTGAACAGGCCGGGACATGGGAAGGTACCTGGTCCACGACTACCACCAAAGGTGTAGTGTATGCCACAGGGCCTATAACCTTGAACCTGGTTATAGATCCTCTCGTACCATCCGCTGTTTCCGGTTACGTTCAGCTCGTGGGTAACCCCGTTCTTTCAGTCCTTGTGGATGTCACCGGAGAGATACTCAATAACCAGATTATTCTCTCTGGCGCCGGTCTTGGAATTGGCGCTCAGACGATCCAGATCGACCTGGTTTGTACACTGACCTCCGCCACTGAAATGACAGGTACCTATACCCAGATCAACAGCACTTCAATTATCGGGACAGGTTCCTTTGCAGCTACGTTAATAACACCCGTGATTTAGTTCTCTTCCTTGGAATGTTTTTGCTCCGGATTCCCCCCCTCCCCCAAACAAAATGAGGGAGGAGGGGGACATCTGTTTCCACCTCTTGGGAGGGATAATTTCATTGGAGTCGTAATAATTGTTGGGATACAGAGGAAATACTCTGACAGCAGGAATCAATAGCAGAGAAAAAATGATATAATATCTTCTGTTGGTCTTCAGCAATTGTTGTCTTTTCACCGATTCTGTGCTAATCTACCGTTGTAAGTACTGCATCTATGTAATTGTTTTTTGTTTCTCATATCCCTGTTTCCCTGTCTGCCTATCACGGATAGACGGACAGTTAGAGAGAGGTGGCCATGTGGGATTATTCTGCAAAAGTTATGGATCACTTCCATCATCCCCGCAATGTGGGAGAGGTTGAAAACCCTGATGCCGTGGGAGAGATCGGCAACATTGTCTGCGGGGACGCGCTGAAACTGACCTTACGGATAGACCGGAAAACGGAGAGGATTCTGGATGCCCGGTTTCAGACCTTTGGCTGCGGCAGTGCCATTGCCTCATCCTCGGCCCTGACCGAGATGATCAAGGGCAAGACGCTGGATGAGGCATCAAAGGTCACCAATAAGGATATCGCCGACTACCTGGACGGGCTGCCGGAGGAGAAGATGCACTGCTCGGTCATGGGCATGGAAGCTCTGGAAGCGGCCATCAATAACTACCGGGGGATCAGGCCCCGGAGCCAGGAGATACCGGCGGGAGAAAAGATCGTCTGCCGCTGCTTCGGCGTGACGGACAAAAAGATTGCTCAGGTTATTGAGATGAATAACCTGACCACGGTCGAACAGGTAACTAACTACACCAAGGCGGGAGGAGGCTGCGGCCAGTGCAGGCCGCAGATCGAAGCGATCCTGGCCGAGGTATTGAAAAAAGAAAAAGAGAAAAAAGAATCGCTGCCGAAAAAAATGACCAACCTGGAAAAAATCCGGCTGATTCAGGAAACCCTCGAAAAGGAGATCCGTCCCCACCTGCGCGCGGACGGAGGAGACCTTGAACTGGTCGATGTTGACGGCAATAAGGTTTACCTGCGATTGATCGGCACCTGTCAAAGCTGTCCCAGCATGGGATTTACCATCGAAACCTTCATTACCCAAAAATTGCGCCAGGCGGTAAATGAAGAGATCGAAGCCAAGAAGGTGGAAGAATGAGAACGATTTATCTGGATAACAATGCCACTACCAGGGTGGCACCGGAAGTTATGGAGGAGATGCGGCCTTACTTCGATGAGCTCTACGGTAATCCCTCCAGCATGCACAGCTTTGGAGGACAGGTGGCCAAAAAGGTCGCCCAGGCCCGGATGAGGGTGGCAGACCTTCTGGGGGCACGGTCCCCTTCGGAAATCATCTTTACCAGTTGCGGCACGGAAAGCGATAATGCCGCTCTTTTCGGGGCCCTGCGCTCTCAGCCTGCAAAGCGGCACATCATCACCACCCGGGTGGAACATCCTGCCGTATTAAACACCTGCCGGTATCTTCAAAAGGAAGGCTACCGGATCACCTTCCTGCCGGTGAACCAGGACGGTCAATTGGATCTTGAAGAGCTTCGGGCGGCTATTACTCCCGATACGGCCATTGTCTCGATCATGTACGCCAATAATGAAACCGGAGTCATCTTTCCAATTGCCGAAATTGCCGAAATAGTCAGGGAAAAGGGAGCTGTATTTCATACCGACGCGGTCCAGGCAGTGGGAAAGATCCCCTTGAATTTAAAGGACAGTCCGATTGATATGCTCTCCCTTTCCGGCCACAAGCTCCATGCACCCAAAGGGATCGGCGCCCTGTACATTCGAGAGGGGATAAAATTCACGCCATTTCTCATCGGAGGCCATCAGGAGAGCGGCCGCCGGGGAGGAACGGAAAACGTGGCCTCCATTGTCGGTCTGGGCAAGGCCTGCGAGCTGGCTTCCCTGCACATACATGACGAGCAGACCAGGGTCAGGGCGCTGCGGGACAAACTTGAAAACAATATCCTTGCACAGGTGCAAAACACCAGGGTGAACGGAGACCGCCTCAACCGGCTGCCCAATACGACCAATATCAGCTTCGAGTTTATCGAAGGTGAGGCCATTCTGCTGCTGCTCAGCGACCGGGGAATTGCCGCCTCATCGGGTTCCGCCTGTACCTCCGGATCCCTTGAGCCATCGCATGTTCTGCGGGCTATGGATGTTCCTTTCACCCATGCCCACGGTTCCATCCGGTTCAGCCTGAGCCGCTACACGACCGAGGAAGAAATCGATACGCTCCTCTGCGAACTGCTGCCTATTATCGAGCGCCTGAGAGCCATCTCACCCTTCGGTCCAAAGATGAAAGCCTCCTCAAGATGATAGTTATCCTGGCCACTGATCACTTGCACTTACTGACCACTGATAACTGACCACTGATCACTTCCCACTGATAACTTCCCCTATCCCTGCCGATGAGATATACAAAGAAGTCCTCATCCCAAAACAACAGACGCAGTCAGACGAAACCACGACAGGATACCAAAAATGCTCATGAAGATTGATGAACCGCCTGTATCTCAGAGGGACGCCAAGGAGCACGGGGATCGTTCCCCATCCTCTTTTGCTCAGGGGGGAATGAAGGGGATTTTCAATGGGGGGAGAGGTGAATTTTCAGCAAAAAAAGCGCCTTGCCCGGTGATTCACCTGTTATTGGTGGATGGGGACCGGCAGCTTGACCAGGCAGTTTGGAACCTTATTGAAAAGGAAGGCTGTAAGGTGCACCTGGCTGCCCGTGCCGATGATGCCCTGAATCTCATAAAAAAAGAACCGTTCGATCTTCTTCTGGTGGATACTGGATCATCAAATCGGAGCGGGGTGGATTTTCTGGGCTCGCTTCAGGGTTTTGGGGATGGTCTGCCGCTGATTCTGATTGCCGGTGAACAACAGGCAAGCCCGGCCATCGAGAGCTGGAAGGCAAGGGCATGGGAATCTCTGGCCAAGCCCGTTCAGCCATCGGAACTGGTTCAGGCAATCCGAAGGGTTATCGACAGAAAGGCTGTCGTCGATGAGAGAGACTGGCTGCGCAGGAAACTGGAGGAGATGGAGAGCCAGGTTGAGCAAAGAACGAGCCAGTTACTGGAAAATCAGCGGATACTTGAAATCATGTTTAATGGGCTGGAGGTAGGTATTACTCTGGTTGACAGAAATTTTAAAATCATTAAAGCGAATCGCTATGTCGCCCAGCTTTTCAGGAAGCAGCCGGAAGAGCTGATCGGGAAAAAATGCTATGCGGTCTTCGGTGAAGATAAAGATTGGAAATGCCTTGCCTGCCCGGCGGAAAATTGCCTCAATACCGCTCTGCCGATCAGTATCGATCGAAAGATACGTACTCCCGGAGGAGATCTGCTCTATTTGCAGCATACTACCTTTCCCCTGCTGGATGAAGCTCAAGGAGTCACAGGGTTCATTCATTTTACCGAAGATATCACCCAACATGTCAAGCTCGAAAATCAGTTGATCCAGTCTGAAAAATTCACCGCTCTTGGCAGGCTGGCATCCTGCATTTCACATGACCTCCGAAACCCTCTGACCGTGATCAGAAATGCCAGCTACTATCTCAAACGGAAGGTAGACCAAAAGGAGGATAAGGTTGTCCGGTATCTGGACATAATCGAGCGGGAAGCGGATCAGGCGGAGCGGATTGTTTCGGATTTACTTACCTTTTGCCATCCTCAGCCGCTGGAACGAAGAGAAATCGGGATTCCCGAACTGGTGGAAAATCTGCTGGCTACCATGCCTGTTCCGCCGCACATTACCGTCAGGAAGGAAATCAGTCAGGACATTTCCCCCATCTCGGCAGACCCGGATCAACTTCACCGGGTATTCGGCAACCTGGCCAAAAACGCTTTCGATGCCATGCTCTGCGAAGGCCAGCTTACCATTCGGGCCCGCGAGGAAAACGACCAGGTAGTGATCGAATTTCAGGATACGGGCATTGGGATTCCGGAAAAAATCCTGCCCACACTCTTTGAGCCCTTTTTTACCACCAAAGCTAAAGGCATCGGCCTTGGATTGTACATCTGTAAATCCATTATCGAGCAACATCAGGGTACCATCAAGGTGAAGAGCCAGCAGGGGCAGGGAACCTCCTTTTACCTTTTCCTGCCCAAAAAGCGGGGGATATAAACGCACTTCGTAACTACTATCTTCTTTGCCCCTTTGCGCCTCTGTGCCTGAGTAGCTGTTACAAAAAAATTACATGCAAGCAATCGAGAGCTACCCTTGTCCCTTCTCCCTGTTGAGCAGCCAGTTGCTCAGGAAAGTAATCCCTCTGGCAAAGAGGCTGTTTTGTCCATACATGACCAGCTCATAGATATTCTCTTCGATGACCGGCTTTTCCGGATCGAAAAAGATGCCTTCAAAATTGAGGGAAGACAGCCATTCAGTGTCAGGGGATGCCTTTTCCATCTTATGGTGGCGCAACCGGCTCGCGGGGTTGTCAGCCAGGCGGTTGAGGTTATCCACAAGTCCCGCCACTCTGCCCAGGGTGCGGCGGTGATCCGGATGAGTCATGCCGCTGTGCTCGGCCAGAAGATCAATGCGGGCCTGGTGAATTGAACGGATGAGCTGGCACTGACTGCCGGAGGCAGCCTCCCATGATACATTGAGCTCAGAATCAAATCCCATGCTCCGGTTGGCGATATTGGCAGAGCCTATGGTCAGAAAGCGATCATCGACCAATAAGAGCTTGGCATGGACATAGGACGGAATCTCACGGCCATCCCGGCTGGTCGAAGCAGGATAGTAAACTCCGAAGGCATGGCCGTTCTGCAGGGCAATCTCCTTGAGTGAGTGAAGGACCTTAACCTGCATAATGCCTATGCCGATCTCTTCGAAAAAAGCGTGCATTCGATCAGGCACGATGATGACAATCTGAAGCCGGGGACGGTCAGGAGCCCTCATCCGGTTAACGAGGGCCTTGTAAACTGCCTGGGAGCTGAAGTACTGGTTTTCGATATAAATCAGCCTTTCGGCAGATTCAATAGCCTCAAGATAAAGGCTGCGAATCTCCTGGATAGACTCCTGGATGGGAAAAACACCCCTGGCCTGTGTCCGGCTGATGGCCACATTTTCAGCAGCGATACTGATACTGGGCTCAATCTGAAAAGAATAATTTTCCGGCGGCGGCGGAAAATCAAGATAACCTCCGCCCGACGACTGCCATCGGACCTTGAACAACTCCACCAGTTGCCCGGCTACTGCATGTCCTATATGGTACGATTGAATATCATGGACCGGTTCATAGGGCCTGCCATCCGAGTTCTTCCGGTCGGGGTGCGTCGCCAGGTGCCGGCGGTCATCCCATCGGCTGGCGCAGATATCCATCCCGCCGACAAAGGCGATGCAGCCATCGATCACGGCAAATTTCTGATGATGGCTGGCCCCGATGGGGTGATGGGAATCAAAATGGAACCTGATCTGCCTGCTTGCTCCCCAACTGAATCTCCATGCCTGAAACCATTCCCTGGTCAGAGCATAGACAATGCTGAAATCCCAGGCCAGCATGTAGATTTCAAGCTCCGGGTTTCGTTCGCAGAGGGATTTGAGAAAATGATAAAATCGAACCTCCTGATCGGGATTTTTAACGTCATCCCCCCGAATCAACTGCACCTCGCTGTCAAATTGCCACCCGGCAATCAGAATATAGTGCCGGGCCTTCTCGGCCGCAGCATAAAAGGCACGATAATAGTCGCGGGCATCTACCAGGAGTCCGGTTTCCTGAACATCATAAACGCCCCAGCAGTTATGACCGGGTTTCAATATCGTTTTCAATCTTTCTTCTTACTCCTCACAACACTGGCTTCCCAGGGGAAAACTATTCAAATAACTCGGAATTTTATGCCAAAATGATGCAGGGAAGCGTGACTTTATGGTAAAAGGAAGCGTGACTCATGGGAATCAAGGATTCATCGCCATGTGTACAAAGTTACTGAATCCCGGAAAACGTTGACTATCTCAGGGGCAATACTCCTCCAGGTCCAGGGTCACGGTTTCAAACCCAAGCTCTCGCAGGCCATGGATAATCTTTGGGCCAAGCCCATTATCCAGGATAATTTTCCAGTCATGGCCAGAGGCATGGATTCTGGCCAATTGGCTGTGATGCTGGTCATTGTTCTGTGTTTGGTTCTGTCCATGATGCTGTCCATAATATTGCCCGTGGTAGCGAAGCCGGAAACAGGACAAGCCCAACTCCTGCAGAAACCTCTCTCCCTGCTCAATAAGGCTGAGTTTTCCCCTGGTCAAAAGCTCTCTAACGGGGAACCGAGTAGCCAGGCAGGAATTTGAAGGCTTATTCCAATTCGGCAGGCCAAGTTCCTGAGCCAAAGCCCGGACCTCATCTTTTTGCAGCCCTGCCTCTCGCAACGGGCTTCGTATGGCCAGTTCCTCAGCCGCCCGAAGCCCTGGCCGGGGAAGCCGGGAATCCTGATCATTGGTGCCGTCAACCACCCAGGCCAATCCCTTTTGAGCGGCAATCCCCCTGGCAAAAGAGAATATCCTTTTCTTACATACATAGCACCGCTCAACAGGATTGGTGGCAAGCTCAGGGTCCTGCAGCGGATCAAACGACACTATAAGATGATGAACACCAATCACCTGAGCCATGATTTTAGCCTGCTCGATTTCCTGCCGGGGAATAAAAGGCGAATCCACCGTTACCGCCAGAACACTCTCCCCTAAAACCTCCCTGGCTATTTTCAAGACCAGCGAGCTGTCCACACCTCCGGAAAGGAGAACCACCGTGCTCTCGATCCCTTTGAGTATGCCCTGGATAGCATTGAATTTTGCTGATATATTCTCATCCATGATTCAATTTCCCTTATTGACGAGCTATCACCCTTTTGGGCGGACTTTGGAATGAATGTGGCGGCAGCCGCTTTGGATTGCGGTGGCACGACACCCTTTTCCTCGGCGTGCGTTATGCCAGGGTATCGGTGTGCCAGGAAGTCGGCCTTGTGCGCAGGGAGCCCCTGCGACATCGGATGTCATCAAGCACTTGCAGGGGATATTATACCCCCACGGGGGTGCTTTCCCTGCCAGTAGGAGCCATTAGTTCAGGTCCCCACCCAGCATAAAGGCAATTTGACTTTTCGGTTTTCAGCACACAGCGGTGAGCGATCGACACGTATTGGAGATGATCGCCATTTTATCGGCTATCTTATCCAAATGTCAAGATGAAAATCAGATCGCTTATTAGCCATCGGGTTAATTTCCCTACCATAGGAGCCCCCCGGTTACATTTCCCCAAACTGTTCTCCGGCTCTGGATACCCCGGATAATCTCCCGTCGCTCCTCATTCAGACGAGCTTAAGCAGGAAAAAAAATCAGCCCGGTGAAAAAAGACCTATACAAAAAAAATCTGGCGTACTATACTGGGAGACAATACCGCTAGTTTAAAAATTTCAGTATGATTTATGCGACTTATCAAATGCTTAAAAATATAGCATGACCCGAAAAAGGAATAAAAACTCCCATGTCTAAGATCTGGAAAATCAGGAAGACGGACATCTCCGCCAATCTGACGGGCAGCTTTAATCTTTCTCCCCTTGTTTTGCGGCTCCTGGTTATCCGGGGGATAGACACTGAGGAGAAAATTGAAAAATTCCTGCATGGTTCCAAGGCGGATTTACATCCGCCGACGCTCTTGCGGGATATGGAGAAGGCAGTAGCGAGAATCTTTCAGGCCAGGGAGAGAAAAGAGCAGGTGCTGCTCTATGGAGATTATGATGTTGATGGCGTGACCTCGGTGGTTTTGCTGTCCAAACTTTTCGATGAGCTTGGCCTTCCTTTTTCCTATCATCACCCTCACCGTATGAATGAAGGCTACGGCTTTCATCTTTCCGGGATAGAAATGGCCAAGGCCAAAGGAGCCAGCCTGGTTATTACCGCTGACTGCGGAATCACCAATCATGAGACGGTCGAAGCTGCCCGTACCCTGGGCATTGACGTGATTGTCACCGATCACCACAAGGTGATCGGCAAAATTCCGGATGCCGTAGCGGTCATTAATCCGCAGCGCGAAGACTGCCCCTATCCCTACAAGTTCCTGGCCGGTGTTGGCGTTGTGCTGAAGCTGGTACAGGCGGTTTTCCAGCAGATGACGCCATCCCCCTCGCTGGAGGAATATCTTGAGATCGCCGCCCTGGGGACCGTGGTTGATGTAGTTCCGATCACCGGGGAAAACAGGATTATCACCAAGCTGGGATTAGCGGTCATGGATAATCAACTGAACCAGGGGATTGTAGCCATCCGCAGGCTGGCCGGGCTTTTGGGAAAGAATATGAACTGCGGGCATATCGGATTTCAGATCGGTCCACGGCTGAATGCAGCCGGGCGGCTTTCCATGGCCGGCCTGGCAACGGAGCTGCTTCTGGCCTCGGACGAGAAAAAAATCGCTGAAATTGCTGCCTTGCTGGAGGCAGAAAATACGAAGAGAAGGTCGTTGCAGGAAGAAATGACTGAAACCGCAACCCAGGAGATCGAGAAGCATCCTGAAATTCACAACGGCAAGGTCCTGGTGATTTCCGGTGAGGGGTGGCATCCGGGGATTGTGGGCCTGGTTGCCTCTCAGTTGCAGGAGACCTATTATAAACCTGCCATTGTCATTACCACCGAGGACGGCATCGGCCACGGATCAGCCCGCAGCATTCCTGAATTTCACATCTTCAACGCCCTTCAGCAACTGGCACCGATGCTGCTGAAATTCGGTGGCCACAGCCAGGCTGCGGGATTGACCATCGAAGGCTGCCACATCGGGCTGCTTCGCCAGAAGATCAACCAGATCGCCGATGAACTCCTGGCTGGAAGCGCCTTAATTCCAAAACTGGACATTGATATGCCTGTTGATCTCGCCGAGCTGACCCTCCGCAGTGTCGAGGAACTGGAGCTTTTACAGCCCTTTGGCTATGGAAACCCCGCCCCTGTTCTGGCTGCCTTTAACTGCCGCCTGAAGACCGCTCCCCGCTGTTTCGGCCATGGAGGAAGGCACTTGAAATTCCGCCTGTCGGATGACAAGGGCCGGACATTCGACTGCCTCGGCTGGAACATGGCCAACCGGATCGCCGAGTGCAAGGTTCCCTTCCTGGATATTGCCTTCAAGCCATACATCAACGAGTGGAATAGCCAAAGGAACATCCAACTGGAAATCAAAGACTTTCGCCCGGCAAGCGGCGAGCCGTTTATTTTCTGATCAAAGACCGTAAGATTGAAAGATTCCTCTCATCCTCCTCCAGCCTCATTCCATCGCCCTTGGGTGTCTCGATGACCATCGGGATTTCAGCAAACCGCGCATCGTTGAGCAGCATCCGGAAGGCAGTGATCCCTAATACGCCCTGCCCGATATGCTCATGACGGTCCTTGCGGGAACCGGACTCATGCTTTGAGTCATTCAGATGAAAGGCCAGAATTCGGGAGGTCCCGATAAGGCGGTCAAACTCTTCAAAGGCTTTCCGATACCCCTCTGGAGTGCGAAGATCGTACCCGGCAGCAAAGACATGACAGGTATCAAAACATATTCCGACCCGGTCAGGATAGTGAACGGCTGAGAGTACCTCTGCCAGATGCTCGAATCGATATCCCAGATTGCTCCCCTGACCAGCAGTGGTTTCAAGCAGTATCCGGCTCCGGGAGTTGCCCGTTTCAGCAAAGAGGTTATCCAGATGCCGGGCGATTCTCCGCAGGCCCGCTCTTTCTCCGCTGCCGCGATGCGAGCCGGGGTGAATAACCAGATAGGGAAGGTCCAACGATCCGGCCCGCTGCATCTCCTCCAGCATGGAGTTGTATGATGTGCGGGACAGTTCAGGATCGGGGGATGCCAGGTTGATCAGGTAGTTATTGTGGGCAAAGATAATCCCGATCCGGGACTTTTGCCGCTGAAAATCCTCAATCTCCTCATCGGAGATGGCCTTCGAGTGCCAGCGGTTATTGAATCCGGTGAATATCTGAATGGCCGTGCAGCCGATGGATATTCCCCGCTTGATGCTTTTGGACACCCCACCGGCAATCGACATATGAGCGCCAAGTAATCTCATCGGGAAAAGTTGTCAGTTATCAGTTTTTTTCTGACCACTGGCCACTGATCACTGACCACTCCCCTCTCCCCCCTTGAATCTGCGAATCATCTTCCCCGGCCAGGCGGCTACATCTTCCATGTAGGTGTAGACCACCGGAATAACGAACAGGGTCATCAGGGTGGAGGCGATCAGGCCGCCGATGAAAACCACGGCCATCGGGGCTCTGGTCTCCGCACCCCAGCCGATGCCCAGAGCAAGAGGCAGCATACCGAAGATGGTGGTCAGGGTAGTCATGAAAATAGGCCGCAGCCGCACCCGGCAGGCTTCGGTCAGGGCAGCGTTCCTGTCCATTCCCCGGCTCCGGAGAATGGTGGTGTAATCGAGGATCAGAATGGCCACATTGACCACATAGCCCACGAGCATGACAATGGCCATCAGGGAGAAGATGCTGAAGGTCATGCCGGTTAAAAGGAGCGCTCCCCAGACGCCGATCATGGCCAGGGGGAAGGTGAACATGATGGAAAAAGGCTGCAGGAAGGATTCGAGCAGGGCAGCCATGACCAGGTAGGTCAGGATGACGGCCAGGAACAGGGCCGAGAAAATCTCACCGAAGGATTCGGCCATGTGCTCGGCCTGCCCGGCGAAAAAGAGGCGGTATCCGCCATGAAAAAGATCAGCGGATTTATTCTTGATTTCCTCGATGATATTTCCCAGAGTCGCCCCGCCGGTCAGGTTAGCCGAAACGATGATCACCCGGTGCTTGTCCTTGCGGATAATGGATGCCGGACCGGAGGTTTTCTCGATCCTGGTCACCTGGGATAGGAGTATATTGCCTCCCTTGGGCAAAAAGACCTGAAAATCCTTGACCTGGGAGATATCCTGCCGCTGCTGGCTGACCAGTTTCACCCGCATGTCGTATTCCTTATCTTCGACCCGGAATTTCGAGGCAATCCTTCCTTCCACTGAAGTTCTGATTACCGAGGCTATCTGGGCCACGGACAGGCCAAGGTCTTTGATCCTGATCCGGTCAGGGTAAATGGAGAGCTGGGGTTTTCCGGGCTTCCAACTGGTGCCGACATCGGTGGTTCCCTGTACCTTGCGGGCCAGGGCAACCATCTTGGTGGATAACTCCTCCAGTCTGGCAAAATCATCTCCGGAGATCTCGATCTGCAAGGGAGCCTCGCTTCCTCCTCCGATATCCGGAACGCCGATAGTTATGGTGGCGTCGGGGATGTCCTGCAGTTGAGCACGCAATTCATCCTGAATCTGGAACGATGTCCGGTCGCGGGCAGTCTTGTCGGAGAGCCTGATCAGCATCTGTCCGACATGCGGCCCCTGAATATTGTTTCCCAATCCCCCGGTTAATATCCCCAGAGTTATAAAGCGCTTTTGCACCTCCGGATCTTTCCTGATGACCCGGTCGATACGATCCATAACCGATCGTGTCTTCTCCAGCGGTGTTCCGGGCGGAAGCTCAAGCGTGACCGAAAGCTCGGCCTTGTCCGCCTGGGTGATGAATTCCGAGCCGATAAAGGGAACCAGACGGGTAGCGGCAAAAAACAGTGCCAGAGAAATCGCTATCACCAGCCAGCGTCTCCTCAAGGATTTATCCACCAGATTTCCATAAGCCCTGACCATGGCCTCATAACCCCGGTCCCAGAGCTGGTAGAAGGGAGTGAAAAGGCTCTTTTTCCCCTCTTCCTCCTCCTTTCTGGCAAGAACAGCATAGAGCATGGGAGTGAGCGTGAAGGAAATCACCAGAGAGACGACAGTGACAAAGATGGTGGTCATGCCAAACTGCCGGAAGAACTGCCCGATAATTCCACTCATGAAGGCGATGGGCAAAAAGACCACCAGGTTGGTCATGGTCGAGGCAGCTACAGCCAGGGCAATCTCACCGGTTCCCAGCTCCGCGGCCTCGGCTGCCGACATTTTTTTCTGGCGGTAGTTGAAAATATTTTCCAGAACCACTATGGCGTTATCCACCAGGACCCCGACGGCAAGGCCAAGGGCCATCAGGCTCATCATATTGAAGGTGAATCCGGCAAAGCGCAGCAGAATGAAGGTGGCGATAATCGAAATCGGCATGGTCAGGGCGGCGATGATCGTCAGCCAGACATTGTGCAGAAAGACAAACAGGACCAGCGTGGTCAGGATAATTCCGATAATGATGCTGTCCCGCACGTCATCGATGGAGGCCGTGATGAACGCAGAGTCGTCATTGATGATGTCCAGGCTGATCCCGGATGGCAGGGTTTCCTGGACCTCGGCAATCTTTTTGCGCAGAGCATTGACCACGGCCACAACGTTGGCATCTCCCCGCTTTTTCACCGACAGCCCTATGCCCTCACGGCCATTGATGATAGTCATCATCCGCTGCTCGGCAGAGCTGTCGGAAATGGTGCACACATCGGTGATGGGAATCGTCTCACCATGGGGGCTGGTTAAAAAGAGCTGCCGCATCTGGGGCACGGTGTCGAATTCCCCCTCCAGCCGCAGGGTGTACTCCCTGCCCGCCTGGGTGATATGCCCGCCGGGAACATCCAGGTTAGCGGCATTCAGCGCCTGGATCAGACCTTCCAGGCTTAAGTTGCGGGCTGAGAGTTTATCCTGGTCAACCGCGATGAGGATCTCTCTCTTCTGGCCGCCCAGAATGTCCACCGAGGCCACCCCTTCAGCCCTTGAGAGTTTCTCCGTGATGACCTCATCAGCCAGGGTGTACAGCTCGACCATATTCCGGTCACCGGTCAATACCAGGTTCATGATCGGCTTGGCCTTAAGGTCGAGCTTCTGGATAATGGGTGCATCGGCATCATCCGGAAGCTCGTTTTGAATCAGATCAATCTTCTCCCGCACATCCTGAGCTACGACATCGAGCTTCTTGCTCATCTCAAACTCGATAAAAACCTGAGACATATCCTCCATGGACATGGAGCTGATGTGCCTGATGCCGTCGATTTCACTGACTGCATCTTCAATTTTTTTCGAAATCAGGGTCTCGATATCCGCCGGGCTTGCTCCCCGGTAGACCGTGGTTATACTGACAAAGGGAAATTCCACCGGAGGAAATAGATCGACCCCGATTTTGGCCAGGGAAAAGACACCGATAACCAGAACAGCCAGATAGAACACCGTGGTCGCTACCGGACGCTTAACTGAAAAAGAAACCAGATTCATGGCGTTTTCCTAACTCCCTTTTTTAACCAGCAGAGGCTCATCGCCTGCCAGCTCATTTTGCCCTTCGATGATCAGCAACTCATTTCCGGCCAGCCCTTTGAGAATAATATTTTTCTCATCCACCTCATAGTCGGCTACTTCCACGGGCACCATTTTGGCCCGCTCCTGATCAGCGACAAAAACTACCCGCTGGTGGTTTCGCTCGACAATGGCAAAGCTTGGCACAACCACAGCCTGCTGGAAAACCTGGGCAGTGATTTCCAGTTTGGCAAACAGGCCGGGCTTTAAGGCCCCGGTCGGGTTGGGGACATTGCAGACCACTTCAACTGACCGGTCCACCGGGTCAACGGCCGGGTTGACCCGGTCGATGCTGGCCTGAATCGGAGCAGTGAAGCCATCGGGGGAGATGGTTACGGTCAATCCTGGTTTGACCTGCTGGAGGTACTCGGAAGAGACCTTGGCCCGAAATTCCAGAAGGTCGATCTTTTCCAGAACCAGAATGGTCTTGCCCGTATCGCCCATTTCACCCATGTTCATGATTTTTTTGCTGATCACTCCTGAAAAGGGTGCCGGGACCCTGGTGTCCGAAAGTCTTTCCCTGGCAATAGCCAGGAGCTTCTCTCCGCTGGCTAAAGAGGCCTGGGTAGTCTTCAGCCCGGCCTGGGCCGCTTTCAGCCCGGCCTGGGCACTTTCAAGCTCCGCCTGACTGGCCTGCAGGGATGCCTGGGCTATATCGAAGGCACTCTTGGCATAGTCATACTTTTGCCGGGGCAGGGACTGATTCTTGACCAGCCGCTCGATCCGCTCCTCTTCCAGCGCCTTGAGCTTCAGGTCAGCCTGACTTCGGGCAACCGCTGCCTGGGCCGCAGCCAGGCGCGCCCCGGCGTTTTCCACCTCGGTGTTGGCCGCCTCAAGCCGGGCCCGCAGCTCCTCGCACGTGGCCTCGGCCCGCTTGACGTCCAGGTGAAGCTGAGTATCATCCATGCGGACCAGAACCTGCCCCTTTTCCACCCGGTCCCCCTCGTCAACGGCAATTTCCATGATCTTGCCGGGTGCCCTGGGGCTGATCATGGCCTTCTCATCAGCCTGAAAAGTCCCGTTGGTAACGATTTTCCAGGCCACGTCTTCCCGCTGGACAGACCGGACCACAACCGCAACCCGTTTCTGATCCAGCAGGGATTGAACCTTCGTCTGCCCTTCATTGGGTTTGCAGGAAGCGAGTAAAACAGCCAGGGAAGCGGCACATACGGCATACACGGCGGCAGCGGACATTTTTTTCATGATAATTCCCTCATGTAACCCCTGATCCTTCAATCACCTGTAGCCAGAGACAAGCTGCGGACAGCCAGTACCTGATCATAGCGGGCATTATTCAGGTGATTTCTGGCCTGGGCCAGTAATGTCTGGGCATCCAGCACTTCCGTGTTGGTAGCCATGGATTCTTTATACAGCTCATTGGTGATCCGAAGATTTTCTTCGGCCTGAGCCACCTCTTTTTGCGCGGTTTCAATATCCTGCCGGGCTTTTTGGATATCCAGCCAGGCGGATTCCACATCCTCCCGGATTTGTGCTTCAAGCTTTCGGAATTGAATCTGATTCATGGTCAGTTGACTGCGGCCCTGAGCCACCTGGGCACTGATGCCAAATCCGGTGAAAAGCGGCCAGGTGATATGGATACCTCCAGTCACCGATTGCTCCTGGTATTCGCTTTCGCTTGTTGTATAGTCCCACCTGCCGGAGGCGGAGAGAACAGGATACCGCCTGGACTGATACGCCTTGAGTATATTCTCCCAGTAAGCCCGGTCAGCCAGAAGTCTTTGCAGGTCCTTTCGCCTGCTCAGGGCTGCCTGCTGAAGCTCTGGAAGAGCCTTCTCCGGATATGGTGACAATTCCACGTCCTGCAATTGATAGAGTTGCTCAGGCTCTACTCCCAAAAGGATCTTAAAGGCGGTCCATGATTTCTGCTGCTGGTTCTCCGTTGCCAGAAGGTCTCTTTGCACCTGACTGAGTGCCAGTTCCGTCTTGAGAAGATCGGTTTTGGGCACCATGCCTTCAGCAAAAAAGTTCTGGGTATCCCGCAAATGATCCTGGGTGTTTTTTTCCAGTTCCTTCAGAACACCGATTTCTTTCTGGCATCGCAAAATTCCCAGATAGGCTTCGGTGATCAGAAAATCCAGGGTCTCCTCATACCGCCGTGCAGCCAGCTCTTCCACTTTCTGATACTGCCTGGCTGCCCGGATACCGGCCCAGATTCCAAGGTGAAACAGGGTCTGTTCCAGGGCGATATGAGCATCCGAATAACGCTGGTCCCCATCGGGCATCATCGGCCTGTCGTGAGCCGTATAATTGGCGGATGAAGTAAGCTGCGGCCATGCTTTGGATCGTGCTTCCCGGGTTTTCTCCTGCGCAATCCGAAGATTCAGGCGGAGGGTTTGCAGGTCCCGGTTGCGGGCTCTGGCTATCTGCCTGGCCTGCTCCAGAGTCAGGAGAGAGGGAGTGGCGGTTTGCGCCTGGGCATGAGGCCCTATCTGGGCAACAAGGATTAAAATCCCACCGAAGATGACAATTATCAGCATACTTCGGCGCAGGCGACTATTCTTTTTTAGAGCGTTTTTTTTATGGCATTCTTTCATAGCATTTTAAGTTCTCTTGTGAACATTGACCGAAACGTTATTTGAGTCATAAAGGTTAATGGCGTTCAAGTGGCTATTGTTACTTATTCGGATTTTCCGAGGAGCAACTCCAGGGAATCGTCCAGGAATTTTTCCCACGGGAAATCCTTGTCCACATCCAGACGAAAAATAATATTATTGGCCTGATCCAGCAATACCCGGGCCAGCCGGTTGCGGTCTTCAACCTGATTCCCCGCCTGAAACAGAGGGTCCAGCACGGTAGCCAGCAGGGTCAGACGCTGATCTCTGGTCGATTCCGCCATTTTAATCACCGATTGCATCAGAGGGGGCGGCAGAGTGGACAGAGATATTTCTTCCTTTTTCCTCTGAACTTCAGCGATGTTCGACTTCAACATGGTTGAAACCTTTTTTTCCAGCGGCCAGTTTTTATGAACAATTTTGATCCACTCCCCGGTCACTTCCTGAAGGTGGCTCTGGATAAGGGTCAGCAGTATCTCCTCTTTGCTGGTAAAATGAAGGTAGACAGTTCCCTTGCCGATCTGCGCCTCACGGGCGATTTCCTCGATCGTGGTCTTTTTATAGCCGAACCGCTGAAAGAGCTTCAGGGCTGTCTCAAGAATCGTATTTTTAACCTGGTCATCCATCGTTGACTTGTGTCCATTTCCGTTTTCCAGTCATTATACCAGTTTTTCGACTCCTGTAAAGACCTTTTTCCCTATGGTTGAAAAATCAGACGTACTGTTATATTATAATTTTCCCGATGAAAAACAGAGAGGAGGTGGGGAAAAAGATTTTCCAGGGAAATGGATTGTACACTTTTCTCAAGTGTCTGCTCAGGAACTTAAACTTGACTCATGATTGAGGAGAAGAAAGATGAAGTCTTTCATGATAAAATTGATGATGATATTGTCGTGTTACGGACTGATTTTTTTTGCCTGCATCAATCCCTGCTCTGCTCAGGGAAGTGCCGGTACATTCGGTTTGGGCATTAAGGATACCATAGCTGCAGAAGAGGCATTCATAGTAGTTGGCCGTTTTTGGGTCTCGGACATGGTAACCATAGACGGGAACTTCGGTTTTAAATACATCGATGTTGAGAATGATAAAGATAATGATTATAAACGGTTTTTACTCGGGGTAGGCATCAATCAATATCTGCTTTCTCCGCAAAAGTTCAGACCGTTTGTCGGCCTCGATTTTCTCATACGAGTCGATGACCCCAGGAAGGGCGAAAGCGATACTACCGGAGAGTTGGACGGAAAGGTTGGGGGTGAATACTTCCTTGCGGACAGATTCAGCCTGAGCGGAGAGGTGCTCCTCAGGCTGCGTTTTGGTGATGAAGACGAGTTTGGCACAGGCGGAAGGCTTGGAGTGATCTATTATCTAAACTAAGACGAGTTTGGCACAGGCGGAAGGCTTGGAGTGATCTATTATCTAAACTAAATACTACTACCGCGAAAGCGGAGATCCATGTGCTATTTGGTATTTTCCCGCAGAGACGCACAGGCGCAGAGGATATCATTTTTGGTCATTCTCTGCGCCTGTGCGTCTCTGCGGGAGATCATTCTTCATATACTTTTAAGCCGCCCCGCCCATCCGGTCGAACCCGATAGCGCCCATTTTCTCCGGCAAGGCTAACTGTTTATTTACTACCAATAAGTTAGGCTCATTTTTTCTGATCTGGCATGATACTTGGAGAAGTATAGTTCATTCCTGATAACCACTCAGGTAGAGAGACTGTTGCCATGAAAACCAGTGGAGGATAGGAAGGTGCGAAGGTGGTATTTGCTTTTAAACGCGGTGTTTGCGATTTGGGTGCTTGCCGATGGATTTAAGCGCAAGGCAAATGCTGCCCTCTGGGCAGTCGGAACGCTGGTGTTCGGATCGTATATTTTCCCCGTATATCTTATTACCAGACAGCCATCAAAGACCGAGGCACTTCCCAAGGGCAGGCCAGTATGGCGGTTCCTGAAAAATTTCGCCTTTTTCTCCGGCATCGTTTGCTGGACCCTGCTGCTGATAATGGCTGGTGTCTGGAAAGATACGTCCACGGTAAATGCCAAAGAGGAAAGCCCTGAATACAAACTTGCTGTCCTCAATGCGGAAGGTTATGTCTGCCATGACGATGAAACCGTTTACCGCTTTAGCTCGTTACTCGACCAGTTATCCAGCAACTATGGAGAAAGCCGTCAGCACATTGCGAATATTTCGGTAATAGCTTATAAGAAAGTCAGAACGCGCGACCGGAAGGATGCCTCTTTGTTGAATATCATGGAAGGCTTAAATAAGCTCTGTTATTATGGAGATTTGAAAGATCAAAAATATGCCGCCCATGCTTCCATCTATGTCAGGTTACGATGTATGGGGCAATCTCATAAACAGGCTATCAAAGGACTGCAAGCCCTGGTGAGAGGCTATTGAAGGCCGTGTGCCTTATATCCATGACGGAAGTACAAAAATGGTGAGCAGGAAATTCTTCGGTGCAGCACTGTCGGCCCTGATTCTTGCAGGATTTCTCTCATTTTCCTCTTCCGGGTTGGCGGAGAAGGTCAAAAATGGCACTCCTCAGCCAGAGGAGCGGTCCGGAAGACGAAGACCTTACTCCTCTTTTTCCGAGGCCGGTGAATCACTGAGTAAGTATGACACCAGGGACAACAAAGCCAAGCCTGAGCAGGAAGGAGATGCCAAAATTGAAGTGGGAGTTGTCCTGGCATGGGACTACAGCTCGTATACCGGAGCCCATATTGAGGATAGCTCCCAGCACAAGGATAAGGGCCATCACTGGCGCGGCGAGTCGGAGCTGCGCCGTGCCTCTCTTGACGTGAAGAGTAAACTCAACAAAGACTGGCAGGCAGAGATGAAAGTTAGCTTTAGCAATGACGAAGAGCCTGCCACCGAGATTGAAGATGCCTATATGGAATTCAGCGGCTGGGATCATGGCGACCTGATCATCGGCCAGGCCAAGGAACCGTTCGGGCTGGAAGGGTTGGCCAGTTCCGAGGATACTATAACCATCGAGCGGTCTATGGCTACCAGTGCCTTTGCTCCGGGACGAAATCCCGGGTTGAGATTATCCGGAGCTATCCGGAAATTCACCTGGGCTGCCGGTGTCTATGAAGCCCTTGACCGTGAAGATAAACGGGACACCTATGCCCTGACCGGCCGGTTGACCATCGCCCCCTGGCAGCATAAAACCCGTGTGCTGCATCTGGGCCTTGCAGGTTCCGTCAGGGACTTTGGCGGCGAGAAGTATCAAATTCAAGAGCGTGCCGAAGTACATGCCGCAGAAAAAAGCGTTACCGGCATCGAGACCCTGGCGGATAAAGTCAATCTTATGGGACTCGAAGCAGCCTGGGTGTCCGGGCCCATCTCGCTGCAGGCAGAATATATGGCCGTATCGGTAGAAGCGGATATCGGTGATGATGCCGCCTACAAGGGTTATTACCTGCTGGGAAGCTATTGCCTGACCGGAGAATCCCGGGCATACAAAAAAGGAACTTTCGATAGTATTAAACCCAGGGCCCGATACGGAGCTTTTGAACTGGTGGTCCGCTCCAGTGTTCTGGACGCTTCTATTCCTCTGTCTTCAAAAATTCCGCTTCCTGCCTCTGGCCGGGAAAATAACGACCATAGCCGTGCAGGGGTCAAGGCCGCCAGCCTTACCCTGGGCATGAACTACTACTTCAACCGGCAGGTGCGGCTGATGCTCAACTCCATCCACACCAATCTGTCCGGTAATGTATCGAAGGATGAAGATAATGCCAGTGCGGTTTCCTTCAGGGCTCAGTATAGTCATTAATTCACTAATCCCTGCTCAATTCGCCCCCCTGGTCCTCCTGGTCGCCCATACGGTCGAACTCAATGCTCTGCCTGTCCGGAGGGTGAAGATAAGATAATACTTGATTTTCAATATCTTGTTCCGATCCAGAAAGTCTGGCATGGGAATTGGAAAAATAGTAATCAACAGACAGATTGGGAGGTATTCCATGAAAGATACTACCAGAATAGCATTATTACATCAGCATCTGAGGGAATTGAAATTGGACAATATTTTGGAACACTACCCTGAGCTTATGCAGCAGGCTGAGGACCGGGAATCGAGCTATGAGGAGTTCCTCTTATCACTGACCGAGCTGGAGCTTCGGGTAAGAGCGCAGAACAGCCTCAACCACCGGATCGAAGATGCCCGGTTTCCTCTCTTGAAGACCCTGGAGTCTTTTGATCTGAATGAAATCCCCGGCCCTGCTGGCCGCCTGATTCAGGAATTGATGAATGGAGAATACATCGTGCAGCACCGGAATGTAATAATCCTGGGGGAAGCCAGGACAGGGAAAACCCACCTGGCCATAGCCCTGGGAGTCGAAGCCTGCCGCCAGGGAGTGAGGACCCGCTTCGTGACCTCCGGCAGTCTGGCTCATGAGTTGATTGAAGCCCGCAGGGAGCGGGCCTTAAGCCGACTGGTCGGGAAATATGATCGCTATGGGCTTTTGATTCTCGATGAGCTTGGGGCTGAGCCCTTTTCACCCGAAGGAGCCGAGCTTGTGTTCGAAGTTCTGGCCGAGCGCCACAAAAAGGCATCGGTAATTATTGCCTCTCGCCTTGAATTCGCGGAATGGACTCAAATTTTCGGGGAGACTACTCTTACCAACGCGCTCGTAGACCGGCTGACCCATAATGCCGCAATTATCACCCTCCCGGAGAGGGTTGCCGTCTCGAAAAGACTATCTATAAGGAAGGATGACAGAGGTGATTCAGCGGGAAGGACTGCAACTGCGACATGAATTAAAATTTTACATCGATCCTCCACAGTATCGGATTCTTCGAAGCAGGCTCTCGGCACTCCTGGCAATGGACCCGTATACCGGTCCTGACGGACGCTATCATATCAGGAGCCTCTACTTCGATGACTTCAGGAACACCGCCCTGTTCGATAAGCAGGCAGGGGTTGCCCGTCGAAAGAAATACCGGATGCGCATCTATGATTACAGCGATGCGGTTATTAAGCTCGAACGAAAAATCAAGCTGAATGAGTATATCGGCAAGGAGAGTGTCCGGATCACCCGGGAGGAGGCTGACCGCATTTTGGCCGGAGATGTCGCTTTTCTGGCCAGATCGCAGAGCCGCCTTCTCAGGTCATTCTACCTGGAGAGCCGTATCAACCTCCTGCGGCCCAACGTGATTGTGGACTACTATCGTGAGGCGTATGTTCATCCGATGGGCAATGTCCGGATCACCTTTGATATCGGCGTGCATACAGGGTTTGGCTCGGTGGCGATTTTTGACCGCCATCTCTTCACTACGGGAGCTATCGAGGAGCCTGGTACGATTCTGGAAATCAAGTTTGATAATTTCCTGCCCCAGGCCATTCAGGGGTTGTTCCCCAGTACGATTCGACCGCGATTAACTATCGGAAAATTCGTCATCTGCAAGAAGCATACGAAATATAACGATTGGGAGGATAATTAACAATGATTACTCTTGAAGAATTAATGAATATGTTAAATGGCCTGTCTCAAGTCAACCAGCCGATCACCGCCATGCGGGTGGTGTTGACCCTGCTGATCACCTGCATTATTGGCCAGTTTATATTCTTTGTCTACCGGAAAACCTTCAAAGGAGTTCTCTACACCCGCAACTTCAACGTGGGGCTGGTAATGATCGCTATGGTGACAGCACTCGTCATCCTGCCCATCAGTTCCAACATTCTCCTTTCTCTGGGGATGGTGGGCGCTCTCAGCATCGTACGCTTTCGCACTGCTATCAAGGATCCCATCGATACCGTGTTCATGTTCTGGGCTATCGGGGTGGGTATCTGCTGCGGTGCGGGCTTCTATATGGTGGGTATTATCGGCAGCCTCATGATCGGGCTTTTCATGTTCCTGATGAACCAGGTGAGCCTGAGCGGGGAAGAGCCCTATCTCCTGGTGGTCCACTTTGAAAACGGGGCCGAGACCGCAGTCCGTGAGGCACTTCCGGCACACAAGCTCAAATCTCAAACCGTGACTGCTGCCGGCGTGGAACTGATGCTTGAGGTCCGTGCCAAGGCCAATGCCGCCTCCAGGATGGATAAGCTCCTTCAAATTGCAGGTGTCAAGGATGCCGCACTCATCAGCTATAATGGTGATTATGTGTCGTGAACATGATATGCTAGAGGGATGCGCATGAAAGTATTCCTGGTTGTATTGTCATGTGCGGTTATAACTATGGCTGGAGGGCTTCTTTTCGAGACTGGCCGTATCAGTGACGGCCTTAAGTCTGTCCAGGTTGAAGCATCAACCTTTCCCTATGACCTGGACAATCCGGCAGATAAATTTAAGCTGCCTCATGTTTTGGATGAAATCTCCGGCATCTCATATTTGCCGGAAAATAAACTGGCCTGTGTCCAGGATGAGGATGGGATAATCTATGTATTTGATCTTGAACGAAAGAAGATAACCGCTACCTGCGAATTCGGCAGGGAAAGGGATTATGAGGACATTGCCCTCGTGAACAATACTGCGTATGTCTTGCAAAGTAATGGCCAGATACTGGAAATAACCGACTTCTGGAGAAAAGACCCCACGATTAGCAGGCTAAAAACCCCACTCCTGTCGAAAAAAAATGATACTGAAGGACTGGCTTTCGACGCTGAATCGAATTCATTGCTGATTACCTGCAAGGGATCGCAGAACACGAAAAAAAAACGCGGTGGTTTACCTGGTTTAAATGGTTTACAGGGTGAAAATACAGTTTACCAGTTTGATCTCGGTACCCGGAAGCTTTCGGTAAAATTGGGGTATACGGTTGGAGCGGATGATGCATCCTTTCACCCATCCGGAATTGCAGTTCATCCGATAACCCGGGATATTTATATCCTGAGCTCGGTCAATAAAACATTAATCGTTGTACATCCGGAAGGGGAAATTATCGCAGCCAGGAGATTGGATAACAAAACCTTCAAACAGCCGGAAGGAATCTGTTTTAATCCCGATGGAGATTTATTTATTTCAAATGAAAGGCACCAGGAGGGCAAGGCCAATATCCTGCGATTTAACTATCAACCGTAATATGCAAGTCAAATGAAGAGCCTGACCGTTGTTAGCAGTCTGACATTTATCTGTCTGATGGCTGCCTTGCCTGGCCTGGCTAGAGGGGGAAACAGGAGGGCTATCAGCTTTACCAGGATCCGGGAGTGCATGAGCAGAACTCTCCCTAAAACTATTTGAATTTGCTTGTTGCACTCCTCCCTACCCCGTCTCCTCGGCAGCCATCTGAATGCCTGCGGCCACATCGGGAATGATGCCCAGCTTGATATAGATCGGATTAATCATTTCGCTGAGGGCCGAAAGCCTGCTGGCAAATGCCAGTGATCCGAGAATACAGCAGGCCCCTCCGATCATGAGCGTATTCGGCGCGCCAATGGCACTGGCCAGACTGCCGGCCAGCAGGCTGCCGCAGGGTTCCATACCGACAAAGGCCATGGTGAAAAAACTCATTATCCGGCCACGCTTATCTTCCTCCACAATGGTCTGCAGGAGCGTATTGCTTGAAGCCATCTGCACCATGATCCCAAATCCGGTCAACAGCAGGGGGAACAGCGAGAGTATCAGAACACGGGAAAGGGAAAAAGCGACCAGCCCGATGCCAAAGATGCCCGAAGCAATGGCGATCATTTTCCCAAGCCCCAGAACGCTTCTCTGCGAGGCAAGGTAAAGAGAGCCCAGGAAAGCTCCTGCGCCCGAAGCTGCGACCAGGAAACCCAGGGTCCTGGAGCCGCCGTGAAGAATGGTTTTGGCGAAAATAGGCATCAGTACCATATAGGGCATACCCATGAAACTGACCAGAGCGAGGAGCAGCAAAACCGATCTGATGGGTGCAAACCCGAAAGCGTACGAGAATCCTTCCCGGAGCTCCTGCATGACATAGGGCCTTTGGCCACTTTTTTCTTTCGGTGCAATCTTCATGGCCAGCAGGGCTACGATAACCGCCAGAAATGTCAGGCCATTCAGGAGAAAGCACACCCCCTCCCCGACGAAAGAAATGAGTATGCCCGCTATGGATGGCCCAACCAGCCGGGCCCCGTTAAACATCGTGGAGTTGAGGGCGATTGCATTGCCCAGGTCATCCTTTCCGTCAATCATATCCACCAGAAATGCCTGGCGGCCAGGGATGTCAAAGCCGTTGACCAGACCGATGAATATGCTTAACAGTATGATATGCCAGGCCGCAACATGACCGGATAAAGCGAGAGCGGCCAGAATGAAGGCTTGAATCATGGACAGAGTCTGAGTGGCGATCACAAGACGCCGGCGGTTCCATCTGTCGATCAGCACCCCGGCCAGCGGAGCAAAAAGGAAGGCGGGAATTTGACTGGCAAATCCGACCACACCGAGCAGAAACACCGAATGGGTCAGGTTATACACCAGCCAGCTCATGGCCACCATCTGCATCCAGGTGCCAATCAGGGAAATGCTCTGGCCAAAGAAGAAGAGACGAAAATTCCTGTAACGAAGAGAGCGAAGGATCAGCTTCAGTCCTTTTACTTCGCGAGAGCTAGTTTGCGCAGGTTCCATATTCTTTTTTCGGTTTTTCCCTTATCTCAACAATGGCTTTCTCCTGTAGGCCTTCTGATTATGCATACGACATGTTTCTCCTCGGTCCTTTAATTCCACTCATTATACAGCCTCTCTCCTGAAATGACAATTGAAAGATGCTGATTGAAAATCATAGCCCCGAAAATTCCCCGAAAATCCGATTAATTACGTAAACAAATATATTATTCGTCAAAATATCTGATAAAGACGAAGTTTAAGTTATCGAAACGATTAACTATCAGCTTAACAGAAGCTTAAGCTTAAGAAAGGATTGACGGGAAATGAAAAAATGTATCTTCATGACTCTGGCTACACTCCTGGTATTAAGTTTCACCTGCGATCATGGTTTTGCCTGGGGGCCTGCCACGCACACGTATATTATGCGAAAGCTGGATAGGGGGTTTGGAATAGCAAATTCACAAAAGCTGTATGGAGCCATAGCTCCTGACATCTTCAGCTATATTTACCGGGTACCAAACAGGAGGTATTTAGAAGAGCAGATGCATTATGAATTCATGGGCGTCTGGGACGAGGCCGAGGGGAAAAATGAAAAAGCGTTTGCCCTCGGATTTATAAGCCATAATGATGTTTGGGGAGCGGATTACGTTGCCCGCCATGTGCCTGACTATGAGAGCATGAAAGCCCAACAGCTCATCGACAGGATACTGAAAGAAAATCCATCCCACTATTCTGCGGACGTAAAGGGCGTCCTGAATGCGCTGCTGGCTCTTGGCTATGGGCACGCCGAAGAACTCTGCCGCATTGCTGTAGAATATAGTGTGGATCTCTTGATAAAACGGTATAATGATCCGGAAATCGGGGCCAGAATTGCCCTTTCGTCCACACTGCGGGACTCAAGCATCCCATCTCTCCTGGCCGGGGTCTATGGCCGGGATGAAGACGAGAAAAAGGTCATTATTCAGGGTGAAGCGGCATTTCAGAAGATCATGGCATCTTACGGAAAAGACCTGCTCCAGGATGAAAAATCCGCGATTAAGGCAGTTGCCGGGCATATCGCTGCAATTGCTCCCCAGGCACTGTGTATCGAGCTTCCCGAGAAGGAGAAATTAGTCAAAATTGGTGTTGAGCTTATCAACGGTGGAATGGCTGTCTGCAAGTCCGACTATCATCAACTTGTCTTGGCATCGGTCAAAGCCATAAAGGAAAAAATCAGTCTGGGAAATTTCGAGAGTAATCTGGATGATCCCGGTAACTTGGAGAGTATGGAACCTGCGGAATAGGAGCTCCGGATATCCCCTCCCCCGGCATCATCCTGTCATTCTGTCAAGGTTGATCAAGGGAGGGGATGCGTTATCAGTGGTCAGTGGTCAGTAAAAACTGATCCCTCGTATATATCAGCCAGCACACCGCATGTCATTCCCGCGCAGGCGGGGATGTCGGGCAGTTGAGCATCGAATAGCCAAAGGTAACGTTGTGCCTGTGTGCCCCTTTGTGCCTGAGTAGTTACCATGTCGGAAATAAAGATTGATTCTTACCTCTTGTTTTTCTCTCCTTCAAACCATCTCTCGATTAAAAGGTAATCTATCAAAAAGGCTTTGCCCGCAGCATGCTTCAACTCATTGCCTTATCAGCCAAAATATGGTTTAATAATCCCAAGAGGGTTTATTTATCGGTAAACTATGATGACAGGCTATTTTTGAAAGGAAACCTGCTTTTGAGTCAACTATTATACTCCTGGCCGCTTTTATCAGCCATGCTTATCGCCTTGTTGGCGCTTTCCGCTTTTTTCTCCGGGTCTGAGGCTGCCATGATGTCCCTCAACCGGCTGCGAATCCTCTATCTGGCCAAGCGTCGCCAGTCAAAAAAGGCTCAACTGATCAATCAACTGCTGGAACACAGGAAAAATATGCTCAGCACTATTCTGGTGGGCAATAATTTCGCAAATGTAGCCGCGTCCTCCGTGGCCACTGCCCTGGCTATCGCCCTGTGGGGAAGCAGCGGCATTTTGTATGCCACGATCGCGATCACGCTGATCTTGCTGATTTTCTGTGAAATTTCACCCAAAATCTACGCCAGCAGGTTTCCGGAAAAGATTGCCTTTATGGTGGTCCGTCCTGTGTTATGGTGTATGAGTCTTCTGCAGCCGGTTGTCAGTGCCGTCAACCTGCTGGGTGACCTCCTGTTGAAATTTATCACCCCCCATGAAAGCAGAAAAGTGCCGCTTATCTCGGAGGAGGAAATTCTGGCTGCCATTTCAGCGGGAGAAGAAGAGGGCGTTGTTGAAAAAGAGGAGAGTAAGATGCTGATGAGCATTTTTGACCTGGCCAGCATCTCGGTGAGAGAAATCATGATTCCCAGGACAGAAATGATTTGTATTGAAGAAAAAGCCTCATATGCCGAGGTAGTCCGTCTCATCAGTCGGTCAGGCCGCTCCCGTATTCCTGTTTATAAGGATTACATTGATAACATTATCGGTGCCATTCACAGCCGCGACCTGATCGACTTTCAGGAGAGCCCGCAAGCCTTCTCTCTGCCTAAAATCATGCATCCCCCCTTCTTTATCCCGGAGTCCAAAAAGGCACTCTCTCTGCTGGCAGACTTTAAGGAGGGGAAAATGTATCTGGCCCTGGTCGTCGATGAATATGGAGGAATTGAAGGGTTAGTCACCCTGGAAGATGTGCTGGAGGAGATCGTCGGTGATATTCTCGATGAATACGACCGCAAGAGGGAGTGGATTAAATATCTCCCTGATGGAAGAATCATCGTTGATGGTCATGCTTCCATCAGGGAGATTAACAGGTCTCTGAATACTTTCATTCCCCATGAGGAGTTTCAAACCCTGTCAGGCCTGATCCTGGATCAGCTCGGCCATATTCCGGTCCGGGGTGAATCCGTTTCCTACGAGGGGTATCTTCTTACTGTCAGTTCCATGCGCAGGCAAAGGATTTCCAAGGTTGAAATCCAGATCCTGGAGCAGCCAAAATCAGAATAAGCTGAGCAGCATGGTGTGCAAACGGACAATAACCGGTCCGAAAACCAGGGAAGAAACTGCCATCAGCTTTAACAGGATATTCAGGGACGGACCGGCAGTATCCTTGAAGGGATCACCAACCGTATCGCCTGATACCGCTGCTTTATGGACATCCGAACCTTTGCCTCCAAGGTTGCCTGCTTCGATAAATTTTTTAGCATTATCCCAGGCGCCACCGGCATTGGCCAGCATGATAGCCAGGGGGACTCCGGAAACCAGTGAGCCCACCAGAAAGCCGCCAAGGGCTTCAGGGCCAAGGATGATGCCGATAATCAGGGGGACGGTGACAGACATGATGCCGGGAACAATCATTTCCCGTATGGCTCCTTTGGTGGTAATATCCACGCACCTGGCCGAATCCGGCATGGTCTTTCCTTCCATCAGCCCTTTAATCTCCCGGAATTGCCTTCTTACTTCCTCCACAATGGAGAAGGCCGCTCTTCCAACCGCCTGCATGGTCATGGCGCAGACAATGAAAGGAATGATGCCGCCGATAAAGAACCCGGCCACAACATATGGGTCTATGACGTTCAATATTCCCAGCTTGACCGTTTCCCCATAGGCAACGAAAAGTGCCAGAGCGGTCAGGGCTGCGGAGCCGATGGCAAATCCTTTACCGATAGCCGCAGTCGTATTTCCGATGGCGTCGAGTTTTTCCGCCCGCTCCCGGACCTCCCGGCCCATACCGGCCATTTCGGCAATACCGGCTGCATTGTCAGCGATAGGGCCATACGCATCCACGGCCACTGTCATTCCAGTGATGGCCAGCATCCCGATGGCGGACAGGGCAACACCGAATATCCCCGCAGCCCGGTAGGCAATGATGGTCGCTATGGCAATACCCACCAGGGGCAGGGCTGTTGATTTCATACCTACAGCCAATCCCTGGATGATGCAGGTAGCTGCACCGGTCTTGGCTGCATTGGCTACGGTTTCAACCTGCGTGCCTGAAGTATAGTATTGGGCGACATACCCGACGACCATACCGGCAATCAGCCCTGAGAGGACTGCCCAGAAAAGGTTCATACTGCCATACCACTTGGCACACAAAACAAACGATCCGATGGCCAGGAGAACTGCCGATGCAGTCATGCCCCGGTTCAATGCCTTCTGCGGGTCGGACTTTTCATCAGCCCTGACGAAAAATATCCCGATTGTTGAAGAGATGATGCCCCATGCCGAGAGCAAAAGGCATAATAAAACTCCTTTTACGTCTATGTTGGGATTTGGAGCGGCGGCTATGACCATGCCGGAAACAATGGCTCCGATGTATGACTCAAACAGATCAGCACCCATACCAGCCACATCACCGACGTTATCTCCGACATTATCGGCAATAACTGCCGGGTTTCTGGGATCATCTTCAGGAATACCGGCCTCGACCTTGCCGACAAGGTCCGCACCGACGTCGGCGGCTTTGGTATAAATTCCGCCGCCGACCCTGGCAAAGAGAGCCACGGAGGATGCCCCCATCGAGAAACCGGCAATCATCTGAACCGCGTCAATGATCGCTGTATCTAAATCCGGACGGCTTCCTTTCAGGATATAGATGATACCCACGAAAACGGCAGAGAGTCCCAGAAGGCCCAGGGAGACAACACTGGTCCCCATAACCGCTCCTCCCGGAAAAGCAACACCGATAGCCTCATTATAGCTTTTGGCTGCGGCCTGGGCGGTTCTGCAATTTGCTCTGGTGGCGATACTCATGCCGATATAGCCAGCCGTGATAGAGCACAGAGCACCGATAACAAAAGCCACGGCTGTCTCTATGGTAACGAACAGAGCCAAAACAGCAAACACCACGACTACAAAGACTGCAATTGCTCTATACTCTCTGAACAGGAAGGCCATTGCACCTTCGTGGATGGCATCAGAGATCCTGACCATTTTCTCTGTGCCCGGGTCTTTCGACAGGATCCGCTTAGCCAGAATCCAGACAAAGAACATTCCAAGAATTCCCACCGCAATTGAAACAAAAATAGGCCCCAAGGAACCACCGATTAAGGCATCCATACTATCATCGTCCTCCTGTATAATCCCACCAAAATAAAAGAGAAAACAAGGAATAATGAGTATAATCCGAAAAGACTACTGCGGCATAAACTTCTTTGAAGAATGCTGTGATTTATGTGCCCATCTGACAGATCCCTCCCCCTTTAGCCCGTTTTATCATTCTTCAATTTCTCACAGCGCCAGGTGATCGATAGGTACTATTTATTTTTACTTTAACCCACAGCATCCAGGCGATTAAATCTATTCATGGCTGTCAGGATTCCCTCATCGAGGATGACCTCCACGCACTGGACTGTAGTTTCAATAACCTTGGCTACTATAGTCTGTTCTTCTTCGGAAAATTCTTTTAAAACATATTCTTTTGGTTCCTGCTGGCCGCAGGGCCTGCCGATGCCGATCCGAAGGCGGGGGAACTGGGAAGTTCCCAGACACTGGATGATTGACTCTATGCCCCGGTGCCCGCCGCTCCTTCCCTGCCCGCGGATCCGTATGCGGCCCAGTGGTAAATCCATATCGTCATGAATGACAAGAAGATCTTGATAGGTAAGATGGTAATAAGAGAGAAAAGTAAGGACTGCTTTTCCGCTGAGATTCATGTAAGTCTGAGGCTTGACTAAAAGTACCTCCTTTCCCCTGATTGTCCCCCTTCCCCATTGAGATACCGAATCAGTGTGAGAAAGCTGAATCTGATATGCTGATGCCAGTGCATCAACGGACTGGAAACCAATATTATGGCGGGTTCGTCGATAACGGGAGCCGGGATTTCCCAGTCCGACAATGAGTTGCAAATCCAAGCCCCGGCCCCGGCCTATTTTGCTTCAGGTTCGGGTGCTGGTGCAGGTTCCGCAGCAGCGGCAATCTTCGATCCCTGAGTAATCGTCAGCAAAACCGTTCCCGGATCTTCCAGAATGGTGACGCCTTCAGGAGCCTTCAAATCCCGTACATGGATAGCTTCTCCTGCATCCAGGTTGGTAATATCAACCTTTATAGAGTCGGGGATAAACTTGGGAAGACATTCAACCAGAATCTCCCGCTTTACGTGATCCAGGATTCCGCCACCGAGCTTGACACCCCTGGCCTCGCCGACGGTCTCCACCGGCACTTCCATTGAAATCGCCTTGTCTGCTACCATCTCATAGAAGTCTACATGGACCAGGGTATCTTTTTTGGGCTCAAATTGCAGCTCTTTGATAATTGCCCTGACCGTCTCCTCCTTATGATTGGCATCAGCTTCGATTTTCATATTAAAAATAACATTTTCATGTAACTCACCATGAGTTTGTTTTAAAAATTCATTGGTATCAAACCATAAGGGCAAAGCTTTTTCGCGGTTCCCATACAGAATAGCCGGCGTGAATCCCTTCCTGCGCAGACTTTTGTTGGCTTCCTTGCCGAACTGGTCCCTGACTTTTGCCTTTATGTTAATTTGAACAGCCATTTACGCCTCCATGCGAATAAAAGCATACCGCTATATGCCATCAAGATGTTAAGAACTATACAAAAAGGGAACTTACCGATTTATCGACGTTGATCCGATAGATGGTTTCACCGATCAGGTCTGCCACTGACAGTATCTCGACTTTAGCGGAATTCTGGACCTTTTCCTTGAGTGGAATCGTATCGGTAACCACTAATTTTTTGAGATCCGAAGAATTGATCCGGTCCATGGCGCTTCCGGATAGCACGGCATGAGTGCAGCAGGCATACACACTCCTGGCTCCGTTCTGAATCAGGGCCGTGACCGCCTTGACCAGGGTGCCGCCGGTATCGATCATGTCATCGATAATAAAGGCATCTTTCCCCTTGATATCTCCAATGATGTTCATGACCTCGGATTCATTGGGTCTTTCTCTTCGTTTGTCGATAATGGCAATCGATACATTCAGCCGCTTGGCATAGTTCCGCGTGCGCTCCACTCCGCCGGCATCCGGGGAAACGAGAATCACATTGGACAGCTTGAGGCTTTTGATATAATCAATCAGCACCGGTGCGGCTAAAAGATTATCCACCGGTACATTAAAAAAGCCCTGAATCTGGCCGGCGTGCAAGTCCATAGTCAAAACTCGGTTAGCCCCGGCAGTGGTCAGCAGGTCAGCCACCAGCTTGGCGCTGATGGGAACCCTCGGCTGCACCTTCCGGTCCTGCCGGGCATACCCGTAATAGGGGATCACGGCGGTAATTCTCCGGGCGGAAGCCCGCCGGAGTGCATCAATGATAATCAAAAGCTCCATCAGATTGTCATTGACCGGAGGACAGGTTGACTGGATGACGAACATATCTGCGCCGCGGACATTTTCATTGATTTGAACGACAATCTCACCGTCGGCGAATTTTCCGACCGTCGCCTCCACCAGGGGAACTCCCAGGTAGTTACTGATCCCCTTGGCCAGAGGCACATTTGAATTTCCTGCTATTAATTTTAATTCAAAACCCATTTCTCTTCTCTCTCAAAAACTGACTGGGGCGGGAGGATTCGAACCTCCGAATGCAGGAACCAAAATCCTGTGACTTACCGCTTGTCGACGCCCCATCAAAAGTTAATCATTACCTCATGTTGAGTTATATTGGTTGAGGCACCAGATCACATTTCAACTTGCGTCTTGTAGTGGTTGAGAACACTCTCCTCAATCAATTTTCGCATTTCCTTATTCAGGGGATGGGCGACATCCCGAAAAGTCCCATCCTTGGTTTTCTTATTTGGCATAGCGACAAACAGTCCATTGTTGCCATGGATGATTTTCATATCCCGAACAACAAAGGCATCATCAAAAATAACCGTTGCGTAAGCCTTTAGCTTTTCACCATTTACTAAATAGATGTTCACGTCTGTTATTTCCACCTGCCTTCACCGTCCTCCCGGTAAAAAGTTAGTTGATCTTTGTGTTACCCACTGGTTGAGCTAAAAAAACCTTCCACCCACTACTTTCTTTCCTCATAAGATTAAAAGCCTGGTCGGCTAATGGATGATCAGCGAATATTCCAAAGACACTCGCACCGCTTCCACTCATGACAGCACCCACGGCTCCCGCGGAAAACAGACGATTGGTTAATTCGGCAATTACAGGGTATCTCTTGACTACAACCGCTTCCAGGTCATTGTGAAGATAATAACCTATCCGAGACAGGTCATTCTCTCTCAAAAAAAGTTGCACCATGTTAATATGATTCGACTTATTTGTCAATAACAAACTGGTATGCGCATAAACCCATTGGGTTGCAATGGGAAAGCCGGGATTGACAATAACTATCCATGACTTAGGCAAGGGTGTCACAGGAGTGAGGTCTGCTCCGATCCCCTCACCCAGGGCACAGGCATGTCCCGAAAGGAAAAAGGGTACATCCGCCCCAAGTTGCCTGCCCATCATAAGCTGCTCCTCATATGGAAGAGTAAGTTGAAACAGCTCGCTCAAGCCTTTCAGGGTAGCTGCCGCATCACTGCTGCCGCCCCCCAACCCTGCGGCTACCGGGATAGTTTTGCGGATACGGATGCGGACCCCGGATGGAACGCTGAACCGGGACAGAAACAGCCTGGCTGCTTTCCAGACGATGTTGTCCTGACCGGACGGGATATCCTCATCCCCTTCACAGACAAGCTCAATTCCCTCTCTGACGGGCCAAAACTCCAGTTCGTCATGCAGGCTCACTGCCTGAAACAGGGTCCGGATGTCATGATATCCATCCTCTCTCTTTCCGAGAACCGCCAGCCCCAGATTAATCTTTGCCGGAGCGATGACCTTTATCCCCTGCTCCATTTTCTCCTGCTACCTTTCAGGCTGCCATCTGCCGATATTTTCGATCACAGTCCCGGAAGGATACGGCAGACGATAGGCGCTGTCAGTGATTCCTGAGTTCAGGGAGAACTGCTTGTATCGGATTTTCAGGTGCACCTTCGAGGGGATAAACGAACACTCAATCCGCCGGGGCCAGGTGTAGCCTTCAACTGTCTGGTAGTCGTCAAACAGGACAGTAAAAAGAGGCTCTCTGTCTGCATCCAGGGTTTCCATCCTGACCATCACTCCTCTTTCCCGGTCTACCTGGATGCGGTACCAGGCCTGATTCTGACGGGAGAAAAATTCAATATTCTCTCCCTCGCCGCTCAGGGATCCACGTTTCAGCGTCTTTAATGATACATCGGCTGGAAGGTTTCCGGAAAAAAGCTCCACCAGAGACTCAGGCTGCAGGCAGATGCCGGTTAACCGGTATAAGTTCCGGCCCGATGATTCCCCGCACAAGACCCTTTGCTGATCCGGAGCGTAAAAGCAGATCCGGTTACTGTCCGCAACCAGAAAAAAGTAGGGGGTATCGGCAAACCCCAGCCCCTCGATCCGGGTTCGATGAGAAGCATCAAAAACAAGATTTGCAGAAAAGCTTTGCTTTTTCCCCTCCCGGGTTATGCTGACCGATGCCCGCCCCCGAAAATCCTGAAATGCACTCCGGCGCTCCAGCAATTGATGGAGCGATTTTTCAACAGGCAGCAGGGTGCCACCAGGCTGACGATACTTTCCGGCGCATCCCCAGACGATGCACAGATAAGCGCAGCACAGGATTAAAACTGCCGTCCGCCTGGTGAGGGGGAACATCATTTGGCTTTCTCAATCTGCTGTTGCAGATCTTCCAGGCATCGTTTGACATTCACATTGTTTGGATCATATTCCAGGGATTTTTTTAAGTAGTCACGAGCCAGAGGAAGGTCGCCTTTGCGGAAATAAACCTGGCCGAGATGTTCATAGATCACCGGATCATCGGTAATAAGCTTGACCGCTTTGTTGAGCTCTACTGCCGACTCTTCCAGCAGCCCTTTTTTAAAATAAGCCCACCCGAGGCTGTCCAGGTATGCTCCATTTTCGGGCTCGAATTCAAGGGCTTTTTTGATCTTCGAAACCGCATCTTCCAGCTTGATCCCTCGCTCGGCATACATATAACCGATGTAATTGTAAGCTTCCGCCCGCTGCGGGTTCAGTTCGATGGTCTTTTCGAACTCACGGATGGAGTCTTCGAACCGGCCGGCCTTTTCGTAGATAGCTCCAAGGTAAAAATGCAGGCTGTCATTGTGAGGCTCGATGCCCAGGGCTTTTGAAAGGCAATCAATAGCCTCTGTGTACTGCCTGGTCTGATTATAGGTCAGGGCCAGAGTTATGTACAGATCCACGGTTTTGGGCTGGAGCCGGATCGCCTCTTTCAGGATCTGAATCGCTTCAGGCCATCGGTTCTGCTTCTGATAGAGATAATTGAGATGGACCCTGGCCTTGATCGATTCGGGGTGAAAGGTCAGGATCTTTTTAAACTGCGCAAGGCCGGCTTCATAATCCTGCATCTCTTCATAGGAGATACCAAGATACAGCCGGACATCCTCGTCGGCGGGGTTGGATTCCAGAAACTTTTTAAATGCCTCTATCGCTTTGGGATAGTGCTTCTGCTCGTAATAGATGAGCCCGATCTTGACATACGTTTCCGGGTTGTCGGGATCTTTTTGCTGGATGGTCTGAAACTGCTTCAATGCTTCATCCAGGTTGTCCTGAAGAATGAACAGTCTGCCGAGCTGGTACCGGAATTCCAGGGCTTCGGGGTCCTGATCGATGAGCTGGTTGTAAATCCTGACCGCCTGATCATAATGCTTCTGGTTCTCGTAGACGATCGCCAGTTTGATGAGGGCGGATTTAAACTCAGGATTGATCTGAATGGCTTTTTTGAGATAATCGATCGCCGTCTCCACCATATTGAGCTCAAGATACACCTTGGCCAGATAGTAATAGGCGACATAATAGTCAGGTACAATCCCGATAAGCTGCTTATAGGTTTCGATACTTTTTTCATATTCTCCGCCCGTCGAATACACCTGCCCCAGAAACAGGTAGGCCATGGGGTTTTCCTTATCGATGCTGATTGCCTTCCGGTAAAGGGCAATGGCTTTTTCGACCGTACCCTGCTGAGAATAAATCCTGGCCATCCGGAAAACAGCCGCAACATTGTTAGGGTCGATAGCCAGTATTTTTTCACAGTGTGACAGGGCTTCCTCCACCATGCCCTGCTGGTGCAAAAGATTGGCCAGCTCACTGTGGAGAAAGAGGGATCGGGGGTCGGCCTTGGAGGCTTTGGTGTACTCTTCGATCGATTGGTCTATTTTCCCCTCATTACCGAATAACTCAGCCAGCAGAAAGTGATAATAGGCACTGCTCAAACCATTCGGTGCATCGGAAGGCCCATCTTCGGCCAGACAGGATACCGGTCCCAGAAGGCATAATATCATCAGTATGATTAACCAGCCGATTCCCCGGGGGGAAGGGGTTCTTTTGTCCATGATCTTTCCACCTTTCAGTACTGGATAGTGAGCTGATAGTTTGAACTCCCAAGGCATAGAGGCAGAGAACTTTAAGCTTACCACAAGTAGTATAACACAATTTTTTATAAAGTCAATTGGAACTCTCAAAGCATCTTAACAAAAATCAAAGCCTTATACCCAAACCAAATTCATTTTCCCGAATTCATACCCCTCTTTGAATTTATCGGAAGCTCTTTCCGATTTACCCTCCCTCTGCAAATTGTGCACTACATTAGAGCAACAGAATGATCTTCAGAAGCTTCGCTCGTTGCGCCGCGTCACCGGGAAAGCAGTATCCAAGCCACTCCGACAGGTAGCGATTATTATGGCACCGATTTTGCTTGCTTACGGGGTGATCAAGTTATCTCCGTTTTTTAACAATCAGCCGCAAGCCTACTATACAAGCCGTACGTCCAGAATCACTAATGCAGGATAAAAAAAGGAAATTGGCATGTCAAAGCAGATTGACCTTTGCAGTACTCGGAATTTAAGCTTCGCAGCTAAAAAACAAATCATACAGAGCCTGGGAAAACAAGGGAATGGAGATGCCTGCCGGTTACTCGTCGAATTTTTATCCGACAGCGACACAACGATTCAGGAGTTGGCCGCATCCACCCTGATCAGGATCAATACTTCTGAAGTGACCGTCAGCCTTTTGCCCCTGCTGCATAAAAGTGATGCACAAATCCAGAATATGGTCATGGAGATCATCGCTGAGATTGCCTACGATCATATCTCTCTGCTCATTCCCTTACTGCAGGATTCTCACGAGCCGATCAGGGCCCGCATCGCCGACCTGCTCGGATTAATCGGCAACCCCGAGGCCGGAGAGGCATTAATAGCTTCTCTCCGGGACCCTTCTCCCCGAGTGAGGAGCGGAGCTCTGGCCAGCCTGGGAAAGCTGAAAAGCGAGGACGGGATCGGGGCAATCGAAAGACTGCTGCAGACCGAAGAGGAATCCTGGGTGATTTTCTCCGGTATCAAAAGCCTGGAACAAATCGGGGGCAAGAAGGCTATCCAGATTCTCCTGGAGCTTCTCAAGCAGGATGATGAATTTATCCTGGCGGCTTGCGTTGAATCTCTTGGCGAAATCGGCAGCACGCAGATCATCAGCTCCATGCTCAGAAATATCGCTCATCCGAGCGACAGCATTATCGAGCGAATGAGCACGGCCTTCATATCCATACTCCATCGACATGGGTTCTTCAGCCCGTCGAAACCGGCTGCACACTTATCCAAGCAAGCCAGGGCGGATCTCATTTCCTTCTTCAGCCTGTGTGTCAGGATCGCCATCAATCAGGGGACCCGCCTGCGGGCCATTGAACTGCTCGGAAAGCTCAAGGCCAGGGAAAGTCTGGATATCCTGTCCAGAATCGCCCAAAACGGCCCCTCCATCTTTCAGGCCGCTGCGATCCAGTCTCTTCAGCATATTGGCGGAAATACAGCCAGGGTGCTCCTTCTGCAATTATCCCCTCCCTGGGTTCAGATGGCGGCAGGTCAGCAGTTCAGCAGTCACTCGGAAAATTAAGGGCGGCAGGAACTCGGTTTACCCCTCCGGTGTTTCGGCTACTTGGAGAGAATTACGTCTTGCGTCACTGACCACTGACCACTCGCTGAGCCGTTGAGCATTGGCCGTAAAGCATTCAGGGAGGCGACGACCGCTGATCCGTTGCTGATGACGGTAGTGCCGACAGGACCGAGGACCCCGAGTAAAGCCAGGGTAATTGCTCCCGTGTTGGGGTACAGGTTAATCTTCCAGTTTTGCTGGATAAGTCGGGTTGACTCCCGGGCGATATCGATGGCTTGAGGGATCTTCCACAGGTTTCCTTCCAGGAAGGACACCTGAGCGGTTTCCCTGGCCACATCCGCCCCTCCCTTGACTGCAATGCCTACATCGGCCTGAACAAAGGCCGGGGTGTCGTTTATTCCATCTCCCACTACGGCCACGATATGCCCTCCATTCTGCAGCGACTTCACGACCTCTGCTTTCTCTTCAGGGAAGGTATCGGCCACATACTTGCCGATACCCAGAGTGTGGGCCACTTTCTGGGCAATGGCCGGATGATCGCCGGTCAGCATGACGATATCTTTGATCCCCCTGCGGCCAAGGGCCTGGATGACACTCGATGCTTCCGGCCGGATCGGGTCCGTATAGATCAAAAGGCCGATCAGACGGCCGTCCAGAGCGACAAACAGGGGAGTGGCTGCCCGCCCGTTCATCTTCAGGATATCCCGGTCAGCCTTGCCGATCCTGATTTCTTTCAGGGCCATGAAGCGGTGACACCCTACCAGCACCGAAGAGCCTCCGACCGTGGCCTCAACACCCAGACCGATCGTATAGTCAGAAGATTCCCTTTCGAGGATGGCTATTCCCCGCTGCCGGGCCGCCCTGACAATGGCCTCGGCCACCGGATGGGTCAGGCGGGCTTCGGCTGCGGCAGCCAGGGCCAGAACCTGTTCGCAGCTCATATTTCTCCCGTAGGGAATGGTCTCGACCACCTCGGGCTCTCCAAGGGTCAGGGTTCCGGTTTTATCAAAGACAATGGTATCGACCTCGGACAGAAGCTCCAGATAGCGGCCTCCCTTGATCAGGATGCCATGATGGGCAGCCTTGGCCATAGAGCTTAAAACCGTGGTCGGGGCAGCCACCCGGATGCCTGTCCCGTAATCGACAATGAGCAGGGAGGCTGTGGTGCCGGTGTTGCCGCTCAACGCCAGGGATGCCCCGGCAGCCAGGAAACTCCAGGGTACGAAGCGGTTGGCAAAGTGCTCGGCATAATTCTGAATCCTGGTTTCGCGGACAGGAGCGTTATTTACCAGGTGGACAATCCTGGCCCTGGTCGTCTCAGTTCCAACCTTCTCAGCTCTGATGTAGAGTTTTCCCTCCCGGACCACGGTCCCCGCATAGACCAAAGCCCCCTCTTCCTTCTCAACCGGCATCGATTCACCGGTGAGGATTTTCTGGTCAACGGTAGCCCTGCCCACAAGAACAATCCCATCGACCGGAATAAGCTCTCCAGGATAGACTACGACTTCATCCCCTGCCCTGATCTCTTCGACCCTCACCCGGACCTTCTTCCCGTTGCGGACGATCCAGGCGAACTGGTCCAGGCCATCGAAGAGCCTCTCGATTGCCCGGTGAGACCGCTGCACGGTTGCATCACGGATAAAATCCCCCAGGGAAACGAGCCAGACCATGGCCGCAGCCGTACTGAACTGGCCGCGAAGGGCAAGAACTGCCGTAGCCGAGGCATCAAGGACATCCACATTCGGCCTGCCCCTGTTTGCGACAAGGGCATTGAAGGCACGGGTGAAGATCGGAATGCTGGCCCCGGCCAGAAGCCAGGGAACAAACAGGGATTCAGACAGCATGCCAAGCGCCGCCGCTGTACTGGATAAAGCCAGGGGCAGCCATGAGAGCCGTTGGCGATCGCCGCAATCGCCGGGACCGTTGCCCTGAGAGGGCTTGGGCTGGTAAGCTTTCAGTGCCTCGAAGGAAAGTCCCTCAAAGATGCCGATCAGTTCATCTTCGGTGAGGATGTTCGGCCGGTAGGTCAGGATGAGGCTCTTGCATCTTCGATTCAGCCTGACCTCCTGAATTCCATGCCGGTCCCGGAAAAAGGCTTCCAAAGCCCCGTCCAGTTCCTGGTCAAACGGCTGGATTAATTCCAAGTGAAGGCGCAGACGGCCTCGGATTGAATGAATAATTCGGTATCGAAAAGGCATGTTCTCTTCCTCATCTTCCTTATGCTTCGTAACTGCTCAGATTATTGAGGCTGAAGGCTGTTAGTTTAAAATCCTTTCCATTTCCACTCCCATCTCCTATGACCGGGAATTTTTTATTATGCTTTTTTATGGTTGTACACTGACAATGGATTACTCTAAGGTTGGCTGCTGGCAGGAGTTTTTCTCCTTGAGCTGGCAAGAAAACTTTTCCATGCCCTTACGCAGCTTTGAATCTTACGAATGGGGCGCATGTGTTAGCGGATTTGGATACGGTATCAGTAATTTGTAACCAAGACTTATCGGCAATATTCTGGGTTTGTGACTACCGAAAAAACGAGCATTGCGGAGATTAAAAAACGAGCATTGCGGAGATTATGGAGAAGACTCTGGAAAAGATCGGCTACTGCCAAAGCACTCTTGCCCTGTCGGAACAAATCCTAGTGCAATATCTTGGCAAAACGGTTCCATCGGACCCATTTTCGATCTGAATCCCATGACCAGTAAATGATAAAAGCTTTCCCCTTGATCAAATCTTCCTGTAAAAGCCCCCAGAATCGACTGTCAAGGCTGCAATCGCGATTATCGCCCATCACAAAGAAATATCCCTCCGGGATAGTGATGGGGCCGAAGTTATCCCGGTTGGGAGGAACATACATGGATGCTTCGCCACTTTCATGGATCGTATAGGGTTCATCCAGGGCCTTGCCATTCAGGTAAACATGCTTATTCTGAATCTCCAGAGTGTCGCCGGGGCGTCCGATCAGGCGTTTGATAAAGTCCCGCGACGGGTCCTTGGGATATTTAAAGACAATTATATCCCCCCGCTGCGGTTTTTCGAATCGGTAAATGAACTTGTTGACAAGGATATGATCTCCTATCTGCAGGGTTGGGATCATGGACCCTGAGGGAATTTTAAAAGCCTGGACAATAAACGTGCGGATGACAAGGGCGAGAGCTACGGCGATGATAATTGCTTCCAGATATTCCCGATAGATTGACTTTCTTTTGATCTCTTTATCCTGATTCATAAAAATATTGAATTCCTCGAAAAGTTAATATATAAGTGCAAAAGATGCAGACAAAAACATAATTTTAATCATGGTTCAAAGATTTGTCAAGTATCAGGCCGTACTCAAACGGGATACCGCTGAATCGGTTAGCGGGACAAATTCCAGGTATCCGGCGATTATGCTTTAAAATAAAACGGCTTTCTAATCCATCTGCCGAAAATATGGCCCAAGTCATGGATATTAATCCATATATTATTTCCCCTCGATACCTTGAATTGCCAAGGGTATTTTTCTTGACAAGAATAAAACAGTGTGTTAAGTTTATCTATCACTGGCAACAGGCACTGGAATGAAGAGCGGTCTTCTTTTCAGCCTGAGGGATCCTTCCTTGAGCGAATTGCTCCGGTTGGAAGGAGCTCACTTTCCGGATGAGGAGAATGCCTTTCTGCGGGCTTGCAGCAGAATTTAAGGTTAATGAGTGGATGCCAAAAAAACAGACCTGTGAATATACAATCCAATCCGTACTTCATGCTCTTGATGTCTTGAACGTTTTTATCCTGAGTAATGAGAAAGAGCTGGGAGTCACAACTTTAAGTAATCGACTGAAGTTGCCGAAAAATAATATCTTTCGGTTACTGGCCACACTTTCCTGTCAAGGGTATATCGAGCAAAATCCCGTTACCGGCAATTACCGGCTCGGATTGAGATGTTTTGAATTGGGCCAATCCTGTCTGCGAAGAATGGGGCTGGTCAGCCAGGCCCATGATGTCCTTGATGCCCTGGCGAGTAAGACTATGGAAACCGCTTACCTGTCCGTTTGTGACCGTGGAGAGGTCGTCTACATCGACATGATAGAAACCTGCCGTCCGGTTCGGATTATTCCCATGCTTGGGCGCAGGGCCCCGATATTCTGCACCTCAGCCGGAAAGATTCAGGTAGCCTATAAGTCATCCGAAGAAATCCGCAACCTTCTCAAGAGCATAGGACTGAAAGGATATACCAGGAACACCATTGTTTCGGAAAGCGAGATGCTCCGGCATCTTGAACTGGTGCGTAAGCAGGGCTATGCTATTGATAATGAAGAATATGAAGAAGATGTAAAATGTGTCGGCGCTCCCATACGGGATTACACCGAAAACGTAGTGGCAGGTCTGTGCATTTCCGGTCCCATAAACCGCATGGCACACGAGAGAGTCGAGAAGGAACTGGCCCCGCTCATCAAAAATGCTGCCCTGGAGATTTCCCGCCGCCTTGGGTATGGCGCAGAGTCTATCTGACATAATTGCAACTACTCAGGTAGATAGGCTGTAGGCATTTAGGCTGTAGGAGAGGACAATGCAGCCTGACTGTAAGAAAGGCTTTTCAACTAACAGCCTTCAGACTAACAGCCTGAGTATTCATTTAAGGAGTAAATATCATCGTGAAGATTGCTGTCACTGGTAAAGGAGGAGTGGGGAAGACCACTCTGTCTGCTATTCTGGCCAGACTTTATTCACAGCAGGGGCACAGGGTGCTGGCTATCGATGCCGACCCGGACGCCAATCTTGCTTCAGCCATCGGTTTTCCGGAATCGGAAATCGAAAAAATTCAACCGCTCAGTACTCTCTCTTCCCTGATCGAAGAGCGGACGGGAGCCAGGCCGGGAGCAGGGGGAGGTTTTTTTAAAATCAATCCTACCGTAGATGATATTGCCGACCGCTTCGGCGTGCGGTTTGAGAATATCCTGCTGCTGGCGCTCGGACAGCCCAAACCCGGCGGCAGCGGCTGTTATTGTCCTGAAAGCACCTTTATCAGGAGCCTGGTGACCCACCTTCTGCTGAAGCAGGACGAAACCCTGATTCTGGACATGGAAGCAGGCATCGAGCATCTTGGCAGAGGAACGGCACGGGCGGTCGATGCGTTCCTGATCGTCGTCGAACCGGGCCACCGAAGCATTCAGACAGCCAGGGATATCCGTCAATTGGCTTTGGACCTCGGTGTTCAAGAGGTTTTCTTAGTGGCCAATAAGGTGCGGCATCTCCAGGACAGGGATTTCATTCACAGCCGCCTGGACGGTTTTGAAATCATTGGCTCCCTCCCCTTTGAATGGGCTCTGGTTGAAGCCGATGCTGAAGGAATATCACCTTTTCCCGCCTGCCGCGAGGTGATTGCGGAGATCGAAAAAATTAAACAATTCCTGGACGCCAGGCGGACCGCACCGGCAGCAAATACGGTCAGTCAGCGTTGAGGGAGAGAATGGACAGGGAAAAGATAGAAGCGGGAATCAGGCTGGTTCTCCAGGGCATCGGCATAGCTGACTGGCAGGGAGTTCAGGATACCCCGGCCCGCATAGCCGAAATGTACGGGGAAATTTTTGCCGGTCTGGATCAGGATCCGCGAAAAATCATGACTCCGATCAAGGGAGAGGAGTATGATGAGATGGTGCTGGTCAAGGGGCTTCCGTTTTATTCGATCTGTGAGCATCATCTTCTCCCGTTTTTTGGTGATGCGCATATCGCTTATTTGCCCAGAAAGGGAGAGATTATCGGGATCAGCAAACTGGCTTTGACCCTCGACGTTTTGGCCAGGAGGCCCCAGCTTCAGGAGAGGCTGACCAAGGAACTGGTGGATATTATTATGGATGGCCTCAAACCGATCGGCGCTATGGTCGTGATCCAGGCAGAGCACTTGTGCATGTCCATGCGGGGTGTGAAAAAACCTCACGCCAGGGTGGTAACATCTGCTGTGCGCGGGGCTTTTCGGGACAACCCGAAAACGAGGTCCGAAATGCTGGAGCTTATCCAGAAACCTTAGATTTTTAGTAACTACTCAGGCACAAAGGGGCAAAGGGGCAAAGGCACAAAGGGGCAAAGAAGATAGATAAATACTGGGCAATTTAGCTGGGAAGTTAAGCAGCAAATAGGCACAAACAGGCAAAGGAAACCTTGTGCCTCTGTGCCTTTGCCCCTCTGAACCTAAGTACACTGCGCATTAAATACGCGGCCAGTTAGGACGAACCATGAGATCGCGTGCGGTATTTGGTGGGGCAAAAAAGCAGCCCCACCCTACATGTGGTCGATGCCTTTCTCATGGGGGGATAGCCTCTCCTCCACTCCCTCGCCCCCTTTGGGGGGAGAGGGCTGGGGTGAGGGGGGCTATTATTTAATCCGGCCGCGCAATTCCCGCGCAGTGTACTAAGTAGTTACCAGAAGATAACAATACAAGGAGATGCAAAATGAGTGGCATGATTATCGATGGGACAAAAATCGGCAATGAACTGCGGGAGAAACTCAAAAGCAGGATCGAAACGCTCAAAACTCAGGGCAAGGTCCCCGGCCTGGCGGTGATTCTGGTGGGCGAGAATCCCGCCTCAAAGGTTTATGTCCGCATGAAGGAAAAGGCATGTGAAAGCCTGGGCATTCACTCCGAGAAATATGCCCTTCCTGCGGAAACCCCGCAGGAAGAGGTTCTGGCCCTGATCAAGCGGTTGAACCAGGATGAGAAAATCCACGGGATATTGGTCCAGCTCCCGTTGCCCGATCACTTTAACGAGGAACTGATCATCGAATCGATTATTCCCACCAAGGATGTGGATGGCTTTCATCCGGTTAATATCGGAAACCTCATGCTGGGAAAAGCTCTCTTCCCGCCCTGCACTCCGGCAGGAGTCATGGAGCTTTTACATTACAGCAATATCGATATCAAAGGGAAAAACGCTGTCGTGGTAGGCCGAAGCAACATTGTCGGAAAACCGGTAGCAACCCTGCTGCTCCAGGAGCATGCCACGGTAACTATCTGTCATTCCAGAACCAGATCTCTGGCCGATGAGATCAGGAGAGCCGATATCCTCATCGCGGCCATCGGCAGGCCCAAGATGATCACTGCGGACATGGTTAAAGAGGGAGCGGTGGTCATTGATGTCGGAGTCAACCGCCTGCCCGATGGAACCCTGGTCGGAGACGTGGACTTTGAGGGAATGAAAGACAAAGTGGCAGCCATTACCCCTGTCCCCGGCGGGGTAGGACCAATGACCATTACCATGCTTATGGCCAACACGGTCAAATCTGCAGAGATGTTCTCTTGATACTTTTGCCTTCTCAGAGGGTCAAGGAGGATAATAATCATCATGGCTGGAAAATTGTACTTCAATAAAGAGCACCTGTGGGTTAAAGTGGAGGGAAATAAAGGCACTATCGGCATCTCTGCCCATGCTCAGGAAGAGTTGGGGGATGTTTTACTGGTTGAAACCTCCGGGGTGCGCCATAAAGTACAGCAATCGGAATCCTTTGGCCAGATCGAGTCTGCCAAGGCCGTATCCGATCTGATTTCGCCGGTCACCGGGACCATTATCGAGATCAACGAGATCCTGGAGGATGAACCGGAATTGATCAATGAGGACCCCTACGGGAAGGGGTGGCTGGTCAAAGTGATCATGGACGATACCGGGGAACTGGATAATCTGCTCAGTGAGGATGACTACAACCAGTACCTCCAGGAAGAGTATAGCTGATTATGATTATTACCAGGCCAAAACCCTTTGGTGAAGTTTGCAGTGCCCTTCAGGGAAAAAAGAAGGTCTTTCTGGTCGGCTGCGGCCTGTGTGCAGCCCTCTGCCAGAGCGGAGGAGAAGAGCAGGTGCTGAAGATGAGAGAGCGCCTTACGGATGAAGGCCATGCGGTTTCGGGGTATGCCGTACTTGAGGCTGTCTGTCACCTGCTGAAGAGTAAAAAAGAGCTGCGGGCCAGGAGGGCCGAACTGGAGGACATCGAGGCTATCCTGGTCATGGCCTGCGGGGCCGGTGTCCAGGCCGTGGCACAACTGGCGCAGATACCGGCTGTAGCTGCTCTTGACACGCTGTTTCTCGGCAATGTGCAGCGGTTTGGCCAGTTCGAAGAGCGCTGCTCCCTGTGCGGTGAGTGCATTCTGAATACAACGGGCGGTATCTGTCCGGTGACCACCTGCTCCAAGGGGCTCCTGAACGGCCCGTGCGGAGGGATGCAAGAGGGTAAATGTGAGCTGGACCCTGAGCGGGATTGTGCCTGGGTCCTGATTTACGATCGGCTGAAAGCGGCAGGGCAGGGGGAGAAGCCTCAGCAAATTCGTGCTCCGCGGGACTATTCCCCATGCACTAGGCCCCGCAAGCTGGCAGTTGAGAAATAGCTGATGGAGGAATTAAGTTTTCGGCAGGTCCTGGAAAAGAACCAATTTGCCATCACCGCTGAACTTGGCCCCCCGAAGGGCACCGATGTATCCCGGATGCTGGCCCATGCCGACAGGCTCAGGGGCAGAGTGCACGGGATCAATGTGACGGATAACCAGAGCTCGGTCATGAGACTGGGATCTCTGGCTGCCTGTCACCTGCTGAAAGAGCGGGGCTTTGATCCTGTTTTTCAGATAACCTGTCGTGATCGAAACCGTCTTGCCCTGCAATCCGATCTTCTCAGCGCCAGCGTTTTGGGCATCCGGAACGTCCTGGTTCTGACCGGAGATCATCCCGGAGCGGGCGATCACCCCCAGGCCAAGGCGGTTTATGATCTTGATTCCACCCAGCTCTTGCAGGTTATTGACCGGCTCAATCACGGAAGGGATATCTCCACCCGATTTATGGGAAAGGCTCTGCCCAATAGCACAGCACTGACAGGCGGGACGGATCTTTTCCCCGGTGCAGTGGTCAATCCGGAGGCAAACCCGCTGGAGCCCCAAGTCTGGCGGTTTTCCCAAAAGGTTGCAGCCGGAGCCAGGTTTTTCCAGACCCAGGCTGTCTATGACCTGAAAAGATTCGAAGAGTTCATGAGCTATGCCAGAGAGCTTGGGGCGAAAATCCTGGCCGGTATTCTTGTGGTGCGATCTGCGGCTGCGGTCCGGTACATCAATAAAAATGTTCCTGGTGTTACCGTGCCGGATTGGGTGATCAAAGAGCTTGAGTCTTCGCCCGACCCCCTGGAAGCAGGGATCAGGATTGCCGGTCGCCAGATTCGGGAATTCAAGGGCTTGTGTGCGGGCGTGCATATTATGGCCATCGGGCTGGAGGATAAAATTCCTGCTGTCTTGGATGAAGCGGGGATTTGAGTGATCAGTGGTCAGTGGCCAGTGGTCAGTGATCAATGGCCACTGATCAGTGGTCAGTTAAATAAAGTTATCGGTTCGAAGTTATCAGTTTTCAGTTTTTTACTGGTAACTGAAAACTGATAACTGATAACTTCTTTTTAAAGGAGGTTTCAGACCTTGAACGATCAGGATCAAGCCATTGTTATCGGCGGCGGGATTGCCGGGGTCAGCTCTGCCCTTTCCCTGGCTGATAGTGGCTGCCAGGTATATGTTATTGAAAAAAAATCAAGTATCGGCGGACATGCTCTTCGCTTCGGCTGCAAGGCTACCGATCAGTGTAACACCTGCGGTGTCTGCCTGGCAAAGGACAGGATTATGAAAGCCGCCTCCCAGCCCAATATTCACCTCCTGCCTCAGTCCGAGGTGGTAGGGGTGCGGGAGAATGGAGCAGGCTTTACCGTTACGGTCCGAAAGCAGCCGCGGTTTATCGATCAGGAAAAATGTGTTGCCTGCTCCGTGTGCTACCAGAGTTGCCCAAAGCCGGGAGCGGCAATCAGCCGTCCCTATCTTTCTTCCATCCCGAACGTATTTTCCATCAACCGGGATCAATGCCTGCACTTTCAGCAGGGAGCGGCAGGCTGCACCCTCTGTCAGGAGAGTTGTCCGGCTGGAGCCATTTCCTTCGATCGGCAGGAAGAGATGACAACCCTGCGGGCTTCTGCCGTGGTTGTGGCTACCGGCTTTTCAGCCTACGATGCCAGGCAAAAAGGGCACCTTGGCTATGGCCGCATCCCGCAGGTAATCTCGGGGCTGGACCTTGAGCAGCGTCTGCTTGACGGAGATGCCACGGCCCTCGTTGAGAAGGCGCAGGGGAAGCCCCGGATAGCCTTTATCCAGTGTGTCGGCTCCCGCGATCCGCACATCAATCAGGATTACTGCTCACGGGTGTGTTGCAAATATGCTGTCCGGATGGCTGCCAAGCTCAAATCCCAATTGCCGGAGGCTGACGTAACCATTTTTTACATTGACCTTCAGCGGACGGAGCGGGAATTCCTTTCCCTGATCGAGCGGGTGAAGGAAAAAATCCGCCTGGTGAAAGGGCTTCCGGTGGAAATCGAGCCGGCGGCAGGAGGCGGGGTATCGATGCGGTATGAGGATATCGACCAGGGACGCATGGGGAAGGCCGAATTCGATCTGGTCGTCTTATCGGTGGGAATCAGCCCCTGCGGTGAAAATCAATCTCTGGCTCAAAGCCTGGGCCTGAAGGTTGGGGCGGATGGATTTTTTGCAGCGGTCAACCTTACGGATTCCACGGTAACATCCCGCAAGGGTATTTTCCTGGCCGGTACCTGCCAGGGGCCAAAGAGCCTCGTGGAATCCATTTCGCATGGCCAGGAAGCGGCCTTGCGGGCACTTGCCTTCATGAAGAGGCGGGAGGAGGTATATCATGGATAGTCCGCTCAAGATCGGGGTGTTCCTGTGCACCTGCGGCCATATGATGAATGATTATTTCGATACCAGGCTTTTGCTGGATTCCGCGGCCAGGGTCCCCGGTGTGACCTGTGTGGATGAGAACCGCTTTCTATGTACCAGAAGCGGCCTCGAGTGGCTGAAGATCAAGATTGCCCAATCCGGCTGCAACCGCATAGTCATTGCCGGATGCTCACCGCATCAGCATGAATTCAAGTTCATGCAGGCGCTTGAAGAGGCGGGTTTGAATCGCTCCTTGCTGGCCATTGCCAATATCCGGGAAGGCTGCGCCTGGGTGTGTTCGGAAAAGAGCGAATGCCAGCCGAAAGCTCAGCGGATGATCGCGGCTGCAATCCGCCGGGTGGCTCAGGCCAGACCTGTGGAAAAGGTGCAAACCAGGATGAATCCTTCGGCCCTGGTCATCGGCGCGGGATCGACCGGCGTTCGGATGGCGCTGGAGCTGCACCGGCTGGGTATTCAGCCTGTCCTGATCGACCGGAATTCCCAGGCAGGCCAGGTGGATACTTCCCTGCTCAGCCCCTGCACCGGGGGTGCCTGCACGGAGACCCTGGACCAGCGGCAGCAACTGGCGTCCGGGCTGAAAGAGCTTGGTGACAAGAAGATCGGGATTTTAACCTCCACCGAGGTCAGGGATGTGGCCGGCGGCCCCGGAGCTTTCCAGGTTACCCTCGATATGCAAGGCCAGGACAAGGTCCTTGAGGTCGGAAGCATTGTGGTCAGTACCGGCTTGCAGAGCCGGGACGGGCAGGGGCTGGCTGGTGTGGGCTCCTCCAACCGGATCGTTGGTCTCACCCGGCTGCGGGATATGGCCGCTGGCGAACGAAAGACCCTTGAGCGGATCATGATGAGCCCGGATAAGCGGACCAAGTATGTCTGCTTCATCCTTGGTGCATCGCAGGGGGGAGGATCACGCGGGGCTTTTGCCAAGAGGGCAACCGTCATGGCCCTGAACGAAGCCATTGCCCTGAAAAAGCAATTTAAGGCGGAGGTTATGGTTGCCGCCGGTGATATCATGGTCTGCGGCACGGAACTGGAATCCCTGTACCGGCTGGCCCGTGAATCCGGGGTCCTGTTCTTCCGGTTCACGGAAAGCACCCGGCCTGAAGTCAGCCTTGAAAAGGGAATCATCACCGTAAAGCTGTATGATCCTGCCCTTGCCGGAACGGGAAACGGAAACGGGAACGGAGAAGGGGGAGGTGGTCGCCCCATCTCGGTCCTGGCCGACCTTCTCATCCTTGAGGATGAAGTCCTCCCCGCTGAGGGGACTCAAAATCTGCAAAGCGTTCTCAGGATCAATCTGAACGACAGAGGATTTTACCGGGAAGGCTTTTTCCAGGGAGGAAACATTCACCTTGCGCCAAACCTCTCGAACCGGAAGGGGATCTTTGTAGCCGGGGCCTGCCACGGAAAAGAGGAAACTTCCGAGATCCTCAGCGATATCCGGTCGGTGGCTATGGCTGTCTGCTCCCTGGTATCCCAGGCAAATGCCGGGGTGGAGCGCAAGGTGGTCATCAACACCGAAAAGTGCGCCCTGTGCCTGACCTGCATCCGTACCTGCCCGCACCGGGCCATCGAGGTCGGAGAGGTCGAGGCCGGGCAGAAATGGGGGGCCAAGGTCATGCCCGAAGCCTGCCAGGGGTGTGGAATCTGTGCCGGTGAATGTCCGGCCAAGGCAATTGAAATGGTGCAGTATTCTGATGCCCAGATTTTCTCTGAACTAATCTTTTGAGGGGTAAACCAATGGATTTTACACCGGCCATTGTGGCTTTTTGTTGTGAAAATTCTGCCTATCGGGCGGCGGATACAGCAGGGGCGCGGCAGGAAGGATACCCTTCCAACATCAAAATCTGCCGGCTTCCCTGTTCGGGAAAGCTCGAAGTTATTCATATCCTGAAGGCTTTTGAAGAGGGTGCTGATGGGGTTTTTGTCTTTGGCTGTCACCCGGATAGCTGCAAGTTTCTGTCAGGGAACGTGCGGGCAGGAAAGAGGGTCGATCATACGGCTGCCATGCTGGAGAAGCTGGGAATCGAAAAAGAGCGGCTGCGATTCTTCTATCTGTCCGAACTGGAATGGACTCAATTCGTGGATCTGGTTCGACAGGGCAATGAAAGTATCAGGAGCCTGGGGCCCAGTCCGGTAAAGGTGAAACCATGATTGTTGCAGATCAGAAAGATATAACCGAAATTATCGCCATGACCGAAGGTTACCGCAATATTCTGGTAATCGGCTGTGATACCTGTGTGACGGTTTGCCTGGCCGGTGGAGCCAAGGAAGTGGCCATTCTGGCTTCCGGGCTGCGGCTGGCAGCCAAGGCCAGCGGCAGGCAGGTGGAAGTGCACGAGACCAGCATCGAGCGCCAGTGCGAGAAAGAGTTTGTTGACGCTCTGCACAGTGCGGTCAAGGGGCAAGACCTCCTGATCTCCACAGGCTGCGGCATCGGTGTCCAGACCATAGCCGAGCAGTTCCCGCAGATTCCGGTGGTACCTGCCCTCAATACCAAAATGCTGGGCCTGCCGGAGCGGCAGGGTGTGTGGGTCGAGCGCTGCCAGGCCTGCGGCCAGTGCATTCTCGATAAAACCGGCGGTATCTGCCCGATTTCCCGCTGCTCGAAGAGCCTGCTGAATGGCCCCTGCGGGGGATCGCAAAACGGCAAATGTGAAATCAACAAGGATATCGACTGTGGCTGGCATTTGATTTATGAGCGCCTGAAAGCTCTGGGCAGACTCGCATGCCTCGAAGAGATCATGCCCGCTAAAAACTGGTCCACAAGCCGGGATGGAGGACCGCGAAAGGTGATCAGGGAGGATATGTGTCTATGAAGGCAGGCAGCCGTCTGGAACAATTGTTGACTCGAGGGGAATTTGTGGCTACCGCGGAGCTGGGGCCACCAAAGAGTGCGGATATTCAATTGATTAAACGTAAGGCCGAGATACTGCGCGGATTTGCGGATGCCGTCAATATCACCGATAATCAGACCGCCATCGTCCGGGTGTCCAGCGTTGCCGCCGGGAAAATCGCCCTGGACGAGGGTCTTGAGCCCATCATTCAGATGACCTGCCGGGACCGGAACCGCCTGGCCATGCAGGCCGATATCCTGGGAGCGTATGTGCTTGGCCTGCGAAATCTTCTATGCCTGAGCGGGGACCATCAGAGCTTCGGCAACCATCCCCAGTCCAAGAACGTATACGACCTGGATTCCATCCAACTGGTGCAGATGTTCAAGAACATGCGGGATGAAAAGGTCTTTCAGTGCGGCGAGGAGATCCGGAATACCAAGAAGTCAGAAATCATGGAGCCGCGAATGTTTTTGGGCGTGGCCGCCAACCCCTTCGGTGATCCCTTCGAATTCCGCGTGGTCCGGCTGGCCAAGAAAATCAAGGCCGGAGCCGATTTTGTTCAGACCCAGTGCATCTTCGATCTGCCCAAATTCAAGCGCTGGATGCAGATGGTGGTCGATCAGGGCCTGCACGAGAAAGTATACATCCTGGCCGGAATCATGCCCATCAAGTCCCCCAAGGTGCTTCAGTACATGAAGAACAACGTGGCCGGAATGAGCATCCCGGATGAACTCATCCGCCGGATGGAAGGGGCAAAAGACGCCAAGGCCGAAGGGGTCAGGATTTGCGTGGAGCTGATTCAGCAGGCGCGGGAAATCCCCGGCGTGCGCGGAGTGCACATCATGGCCGTGGAGTGGGAGGAGATCGTGCCGACTATTGTCAAGGATGCGGGCCTGTGGCCGAGGCCACAGGTGGGGTAGTGAGGTTTTTAGTTAATATCTTGAATTTGCTGGATCTCATATCCCTCCCCCTTGAGCAGGGAGCCCCTGTGGCAGGGGGAGGTTAGGTGGGGGTGATTGCTCAGCACAGGCAAAACGCTATGCTTATGTCCTTCCCTCAATTCCTTCCACCATGTTAGGATTTTTGGGTAAGGGTGAGAGAATCCATAAACCCTTCCCTTATAGTGAGGCAGGGGAGGGGGAGATAAGGACAGATGATAGCTCATGGAGATTGACGAGGGCCGGATCGAGGAGCTGCTCAAGGAAGCTCTGGTGGAGGTGCTTGAGGAACGAAGGGATACGCTCTTCTGTGGGCTGGTTGTCGAGGTGTTGGAGGATGTTGCCTTGGCTCATGCAATACGGGAGGGAGAAAGCACAGAGCCGGTAAGCAGGGAGGATGTTTTCAAGCTGCTGGAAGACAAAGCATGAAATGATGATTCATGTCCACCAGAGATCTCGAAACCGCTATTGCTCCAAGGAGAATTGAGATGAAACAGGAGAAGAAAACGATCTTTGACCAAATGTTGTCCCACATAGGCGATCAAAGTAAAAATCTTCCGAGCATTGAATTGACAGGCTTTGTTGGAATGCATGGTCAGCGAGCCAATGGTGAGTTGATGGTAATTGGCCGCTCTGCTAATGAGTGGATAGGAAATCTGTCGCCTGCTGCTTTTTTAAATAAGGAAGAGAGACAACAATTCATTGATCAAATCTTCTCGAGAAGTGATAATGAGACAAATTGCCCCTTGCAGTGGGTTAGTGATTGCTGGGGTGCCATACCTATGCATAGGCCACGAGAATTACCCGACCAGTGTAGTGGGTCGTCCATGGCAACAGGGGAGGATTGCCTATTGTGGCAAGCGTGGCAATCTAATCTTGAGACATGCACTTGCAAGACAAGGCCCGTATTTAATGTGCAATGTACTAAGTGCGTGTATAATAAAAATAGGTACAATACCAAGAAGTCAGCTTTCTGGCGTACTATCCAGCGAGTTATTTTGAACCTTCAAATTGCAACTGACAGCGCAACTGATTGGCCAAGCCGTATAACCTGGACTAATCTTTACAAGGTTTCTCCTGCCAAGGGAGGGAATCCATACAGTACATTGATGGAATTACAGCGCCCCTTTTGCGGAAAACTGCTAAGGCAGGAAATAATTGAGTCCGCTCCCAAGCGGTTGCTCTTTCTGACTGGAATTAATTGGTTTGAGCCTTTTATACCACTGATTGGCGAGTTCATTGATGTTGTTCGTAGCACTGGTCTAGTTCAACTACGAGGGTATCTTCATATACCTGAAGCAGACTACAAGTCGAGTATAGTTGTAGCCCAGCATCCTCAAGGGAAACCAGGGGATCGTTTTGTTCTAGAAGTAACAAACGCTTTCAGGGATATACCTGTGACCTAACCGGTGGACATCTCTATTCATCATTTTAAGAAGGTAACTATATGAAATCTTTATCTCCTGATTACAAAAAAGACCTTCTCAGGGAAATAGAGGGGTTGCCGCCTGAGAAGATAAAGGAGGTTCTGGATTTTATCAAGGCAAAAGATGTCAGATATATTTCTGGACAACTAAATGGCAAGAGATGGAGAGGGAAGCCGCCAAAGACAAAAGAGGCAGGCAATATCATAAAAGAAAAATATAAAATCATAGAGAAAGACATTCTTAAAATAGTTCAGGAAATTAAGAAGAAAGACTCTACCCATGTGTCTGATTATGATTGGCTATTTGATAGGCTCCACCAAACAGACGTCTCTACGGACATGGAATATCAAAAAACTTATAAGAATTATTGGAGAATGAATAGAAGGGCTTTACCTGATGAATGGTTTAAAAAATACTTTGAAATCTTAGAAGAAGCTAAATACTGCGAAAAAGCTAAATACTGCGAAGTCGATATATCTAAAATATGCCTTGATTTATATAATATTAAAAACACAAGAGGAGAAAAAAGTCTGCAGTTCTCGTTTGCAACTAAACTAGCTCATATGATCGATAATAATAGCCCTATTTATGATAACTTTATCCGAAGCTTCTATCAATTATCTTTCCCTTCAAGGAATAAAAAAAAATAGAAGATCGACTAGATCAGGTTATGCATATTCTCATTTCTTTAAGGAAAGAATATACAATGGTTCTTACTGAGGGATTCTTAAAAAATAGTATACAAATATGGAGAGAATCATTTCAGCCTAAACATTTTTCAGAAATAAAAATAATTGATTCCTTAGTCTGGAGCTTTAGTAAGATATACGCATAATATTTTTCAGTTTTCTGCCAATGGCTTAAAGGAAGTATTTGAAAGCATTAAGAAAGTAATACGGCATCAAACCAGGGGATGAAACAAAAAATAGAAAGGCACATTTGCAATGCACCAAGTTGATATAACACAAGCCAAACAGCATCTATCCGAACTTATTGAGCAAACTATCAGCGGAGAGGATGTTGTTATTACTAAAGGTGGCCAACCGGTTGTCAAGCTTGTCGCTATCAGTAAGGGTAAGAAGCAGCGACAGTTTGGAAGTGCAAGGGGCCTTATCAAGATACCTGATGACTTCAATGAGCCACTTGAAGATTTTGAGGAGTATATGTAATGCGTGCGCTCCTTGATACAAGTTGTTTCCTGTGGTTTATTGCTGGTAGTGATAATCTGAGCATCAATGCCCGGAACTTCATTGTCGACATAAACAATGAACTTGTTCTGAGTATTTCGAGTCTATGGGAAATAGTAATCAAGGTGAGTATTGGTAGACTTGAGTTATTAAGGCCATTTGAGCAGCTCATCCCGGAGCAACTAAACGAGAATGAAATAGATATATTGCCAATAGAATTGAGCCATCTTTCAACGGTTATGGAATTGCCGTTTCATCATCGAGATCCGTTTGATCGGTTGATAATTGCGCAGGGCATTACGGAGAGGCTTCCGGTGATTAGCAATGACAATGTTTTTCATGAGTATCCTATTGAAATAATATGGTGAGCAATGAGCAGTCGTCCCCTGTTGAAATAGCCAGAATAGTCAGTATCGCGTTAGGTTCACAACACGAAAAATACGTATACAAATCATAGGCTCAGCCTATGAGGCCAAGAGACATGACTATACTTGATAAAGTCAAAGAGCTTGAAAAATATATTGCTTCTGGCAAGTCGGCGGTTGATCCGGTAATGGACATTGCTCTTGATAAATTACTGGAGCGTGAAATCGGTCGAATGCTTGAGTTAAGAATACGATTGGCCAATCAACTTAAGGAATTCGAAGAGAAATATGCTTTAGTTTCATCCGATTTTTACAGATGCTATGAAAATGGCGAAATGGGTGATGCAACGGACTTTGTTGAGTGGGCAGCTACTGTGGAAATGCTGGTGAATACCGAAAGGTGGCTGGCATTATTGAGGCAAGATGCTGACTCATGTATCCAGTTGTTAGGCAATACTTTGATTTAATTGATGCCCGCTTGATTGAAAGTTCAGTCATTATGGGTAGTACTCGCAATTATACTTAGCTCATTACAAGGGAAAGCGGCCTCGCCCGTTCGCTCCAAAGCGGCTACCCTATAATATGGGTACCGCCGCTCAAGGCAAATAAATACGTAGTGGGATTTTTACCCGTAGGAGCAATAATCGTGAAATTACAAGCTAATGGAAAGATCTCTCAAACAAGTCGAAAAGATAGCCCTAGGATATCGGCTGAAATTAGAATTGATAAAAGCAAGCATCCAAATTTTCCTCATAAAAAAGATGATGAGTTGCCTGTTTGTTTGTTCATAGGTCAAGTTAGACATCAAACTGTTATACGGGAACGTAATGGAGTTAAAAGACATTATTGGATATCTCAAAAAGAGGGATTGTGGGAATTATTAGAAAAACATGGATACTCTCTCAATGAGAGCGTCTTACTAGACATAGATACAAATGAAAATCCGATTTGAAAGAATATATGGGGAAGCAGGGAAACATTTTATACATGTTCATCATCTTATCCCACTTTCTGAAATTCGAGCAGAGTACGTAGTAGATGGAAAGAAAGATTTACTTCCTGTTTGCCCTAACTGTCACGCGATTATCCACAGATTTAATCCCTGCTTATCAATAGAGGAACTGAGGGCTATTATCCAAGAGCAGCGTGAGCGTTTTAACCGGAAAAAGGCTCAATCTCTTCCCTGATGCCGGGTAAGTTGAATAGCCCAAAAGGGGAATACCGGGAGTGAAAGAAATAATGAGTAGTACCCATACACGGGGCACAGATGATGCTTTTTACAACCTGATGTTTATTGGTGCAGAAGCGGTTCTTAAGCTCCTGGGAGTAAAAGATCCAACCGGGTATGAGGCTAAAGCCGTTGTGCTGAAAGGGAAGGAGGTTCGCCCGGACATTATGGCTCTGCCAAGAGGCACTGGCCGGGAATCTAAAGAGCGGGTCTATATCGAGTTTCAGGGCTACAGGAGTGATATGATCCGTTATTCCCTAGCTTCCAAGGTGGCCCTGTCTTGTGCTCAGGAGCGATATACCGGGCCGGTCCTGGCCGGGATTATCTTCACCGATTCAGAGTATCAGGAAGACGCCCTGCCTTTCAATCTTGCGAGCCTGGATGGGGTATTCTCGATTCAGGGGAGGTTCAAGGAGATCGTTTTGACCAGCTATTCGGAAGGTCAGTTAATGGCCATTGATTCCCGGCTGGTGGTCCTGGCTCCGTTTACGGTTTCCCGGCAGTTGACAAAAGATGACCTCATGGATCGAAGCCGAATATGGGTAGATACAGCCTATAAGGCCTATCCGAAGAATCTTCACCAGAATGTCTTCAACGTTCTGGCTCTGTTTCTTCTGAATCGGTTTCGGGACCTGTCACGAGAGGAGGTAATACAAATGTTAGACTTTGATCTGGCCCAGACCAGGGCAGGACAGGATATCTTTCAGGAAGGCAGAGAGAAAGGAAGGCTGGAAGGAATAGAAGAGGGAATAGAGAAAGGAAGGCTGGAGGGGTTGATCGAAGCTATCAAATTAGGTATGGAATTGAAATTTGGATTAGAGGGATTGACGCTGTTACCGAGGATAGAAAAAGAAAAGGACATAACCAGGCTCGATATCATTAAAGAGGCAATAAAAATAGCCACGAGCGTAAAAGAGATAGAGAAATTACTGGGGAGCGAACCCTGACCAGCTCGTATAGACGGTATAGGTAGATACAGATTATAAGGTCTATCCTGAGCATCTGCACCAGGACGTCCTCAACGTTCTGGCTTTGTTTCTGCTGAACCGGTTCCGGGATCTATCAGGAGAGGAGGTAATGCGAATGAGTCGGATTTTTGATCCATCACGAGAGGCTATAAAAGAAATATTAGGCTTTGATCTGGCTGAAACCAGGGCAGGACAGGATATCTTTCAGGAAGTCATAAAGAAAGTAAGGCAGGATGGAATAGAAGAGGGCATAAAGATAGGAAGGTTGGAGGGGCTTTTCGAAGCTATCAAATTGGGTATGGGATTGAAATTCGGGTTAGAGGGGATAAAGCTGTTACCGAGGATAGCAAAAGAAAAGGACATAACCAAACTCGATACCATTAAAACGGCGATAAGATTAGCCACGAGCGTAAAGGATATATTAGCCACGAGCGTAAAGGATATAGAAGAATTGCTGGAGATCGAGTCTTGAATGATCAGTAAGTGCCTAGGCAGGAGGGCGTTGCTTGCATCATCGGCGGTTCCTTACAGATATAATGATGATTAGCTATATTGCAGCTATCTTTCTGGAAATCTCTGGAAATCTATTGAATTAAGACCTTCTCCAACATACCCTGCTTAAATACTTAAATACATAAGGGGAAAATTAGGATAATGATTCACGAACTAGATACCGTTATCCTTTCTCATGACATTGATGAATATAGTTTGAAAGCGGGCGATGTAGGAGCAGTTGTGCATTGCCATGAGAATGGCGCTGCATGTGAGGTTGAATTTGTAACCTCCGAGGGTGAGACAGTTGCCCTTTTAACACTTACGCAGGAAGACATTCGTCCAATGCAGGGCAGGGAAATTTTGCATGTTCGGGAGCTTGCATCAAGGTGAAAGGCCAGCAATATTCAATACAGGTCGCCAAATGTATTAATGAGAGCGAAGGGATTGGTAATCAGAGAGCTTACAAGAAAGAAAAACAAGTATATATTTATGGTTAAAACTTTTGAGAAGAAATACCACATGGAATTTAAGGATCTTGAGAAAGCACATAAAGGCCAGAAAGTGGATTATGAACTTGAAAAAGATTACTTCGACTGGGATATGGCTGTAACTGTTCTGGAGGATATTGAAGAAGAAATGAAGGAAATGGAATGAAAGAAGGTATTGAAAAGATATTCCATATGTACAAGTATGAAATTATCCTTTCCTGGAGCAATGGGATCAGGTCTTTGTTGCCGAAGTGCCAGAGTTGCCCGGCTGCATGGCGCATGGTGATACGCAGGAATCAGCATTGGTGAATGCAAAGGAAGCAATTCAATTGTGGATCGATACGGCGAAAGAGTTTGGTGATCCGATACCGGCGGAGCCAAGATGCAGGCGGCTTCTGTTGGCATAGCCAATATGGAGTAGGTTCACAACACAAAAAAAAATCTATACAATATCATAGCTCAGCTATGAATGGTATTTTTTTAAAATGCCTAAGTTGTGGCCAATTGATACAAAATGGCGGATTACGCCTCGCCTCAAGGAGAATAGATAATGGCATCAGCAATAAGTACAACAATGATGAAAATGATCGAGACACTTCCAGAAGAACTTCAAGAGAGAGTTCTCGATCATATGAGAGATTACATTGAGGACATTAGGGAAGAGATGAAATGGAGAGAATCTTTCTCCAAGTCACAAGGCAAGTTGGTCGCTGCCGCTCGGCAGGCTCGAAAAGAGATCGCTGAAGGCAGGGCGGCACCTCTCGACCTGGAGAAGTTATGAATTCAGCGACGCTGCCGTCATTTTGGGAGAGATACCATAAACTTGATCAAAGCATCAAGGGTATCGTGAAAAAAGCATATCGCCTATGGGCAGAGGACCCGTTTCACCCCTCGTTACGTTTTAAGTGCATCAACCAAGCTGAAAGTATCTGGGCAGTCCGCGTAACACTGGGATACAGAGCCTTGGGGGTTCTTGATGGAGACACGGTGACGTGGTTCTGGGTGGGGAGTCACGATGATTACGAGCGATTTTTTGGATGAGAGATTAGCCATAAGAGTAGAACTCTGTCCTAATTACTTTGATTTACAGTAAGTTATCGACCGTAAGAAATTATAACAAACTTTATTATTAGGAAAATTGCGGAAGCATTAACTGCGACTTACAAGATAGCCCAAAAGTTCGAGAAAGCGGATTGCTTATGACTAGTATAGAAGCTATTGAAAAACTTTCAAAAAAATACTCGAGTTCACCTGATGAATTTATCCGGCATGGCTCCACCCTGGCCATACAAGAGAGAAAAAGAGATCTCCAGATTGAGAGGCTTGAAATACTTGCGCGATATGATGAGGTCACAACTGTTGAAGAATTAGAAGAAAAAATCAGAGAAGGTACAGTATCAGAACATCCTGCGTGGGAAGATCTGATTGAGATAAAAAACATTGAGGCTGAAATTAGAGAAATAGATAATGATCTTAGAATGTTACAACAAGCTTAGAGCGATAGCCAATAGCGAATACGATGATATTATAAAAGAAAGCTATATCATATTCAGTTATACTGGTAGAGCAAGAAAATTGCGGTTGCAGCTTGTTGATAATACTTTCATAGATATCTGGTACTCTCTTGAAGGAGAGTATTCATTTCATTGGGAGCAAAGGTATCTAAGAGATACGCTCTACAGGCATGATAATGCACCTCATAAGAGATGGGAGTATGTTAAAACTTTTCCCAAACACTGCCACGATGGCTCCCAGGAGAATGTTACAGAAAGCACCCTTTCTGATACACCTGAACAGGCAATAAGAGAGTTTCTGACTATTGTGAGGCAAAGGATAGTAGTAAGGATGAGAAGAGAAAAGTGATTCCAGCAATGCTGTTCGATTCAATGATTTTGGTCACAAAGACGACCTCAAAACCAAAAAGCTCATCCATGATCTCTGAAGAAACAATCAGAAAGGCGGTTGATCGTTAGTAGAGACTGCGGATCCGCAGAAAATATACCTTTTTGGATCTTATGCCCGTGGTGAGGCTCGCGAACAGTCTGACTTAGACTTTCTCGTTGTTGAAAAGTCACTCAAAAGCCGCCGAACGGAGATGGTTCGTCTCCATGATGCGATACGACCAATGCGTATTCCAGTAGATATTTTAGTTGTAAGTGAGGCGGCTTTTACCGAATGGGCTGATGTTAAAGGAACTGTTATTTATTTATAAGGCAAAAACTGAAGGGCGATTGTGTTATGAGAAGCCTTGAACTCGGGCATGGGAAGAGAACAGGTTATGATTACCAAAGATCAGTTAAAGAAAGAAATCGATGAGCTTCCGGAAAATTTGTTGGATCGGGTTTACCAGGCAATCAATTTGATAAAAAGGGATCAACAGGCAAAGGACAAAGTTCGCTCCTTTAGATTAAAGGGGCAGTTTGATAATGTAAACATCCGCGAAAAGGCATATAAATAATATACCATCTGATATAAGTCTTCGGTTTGTTCTATTATGTTCTTTTGAGAAAACCTTGTGATTAAGGATCATAAAAGGAGATGCCGCAGAGGATGAGCAAATATAAAAAACTTTTGCAGCAAATACTACTTGGAAGATCCTATGATAACATCCTATTTTCTGATCTCTGCCAGTTACTGATTCATCTGGGCTTTGATGAGCGTATCCGTGGTGATCACCATATTTTTACTAAAAATGGTGTCGAGGAAATACTGAACTTGCAGCCCAAAGGAGGAAAGGCAAAGAATTATCAGGTTAAGCAAGTTCGTAATATCATTTTCCGGTATAAATTAGGAGATGGTTATTATGAATAAATATGAAGTTATCATATATTGGAGCGATGAAGACGAGGCATTTATTGCCGAGGTGCCAGAATTGCCCGGGTGCATGGCTGATGGAAAGACACATCAGGAAGCGCTTTCCAATATCGAGGTCATTGTTCAGGAATGGATTGAAACTGCAAAAGAGTTAGGGCGTTCGATTCCACAACCAAAGGGACGTTTAATATTTGCCTGATAGCGATGTACTGAGTACACGGCCTCATAAAAATAATCTCGGCAGGTTAGGAACAGCAATCAGAGCAGGTAATTAATTATGGTGCAGTGCACTTATTACGTCAATGGTATACATAAGGATATGCATACGTCAATCCCTTGCCATTTTCACAAAGGAGGGTAGGTAATACCGGTGTCGGAAGAAAAAGAAAATTCTGCAATCAAAGTAAATTCTGCAGGCGATGGAAATGCTCCAATCAACGTCTTGGAGCTGGATCCGAAGTTCAAGTATGAGGTTTCCGAGCAACCAGGGGGCGAGAATCTGAAGCTGTGTTTCTCGTGCGGCATCTGTACTGCCGGATGTCCGGCCACGGAGGTAGAGAACGAGTACAACCCCCGCAAGTTGATCCGGATGGTTTTACTGGGCATGAAGGAGGAGGTTTTGTCTTCCAATCTGATCTGGTTATGTTCGCTCTGCTACACCTGCTATGCTCGCTGCCCGCAAAACGTGAAATTCACTGACATCATGGGGGTTTTGCGTGACATGGCGGTGCGGGAAAAGTATGTTCATCCCTCCTTTGTCAAGCATATTGACGAGATTGACCGTCTGTCGCAGCAGGCGCGCCATCATATGGTGCGGGCCATTTTTTCACAGAAGAAAGAAGACCGACCCATCGACCGGATAGGTTTATTGAAGACGGCTGTTGAGAAACTACAAAAGGAGTAAAGGGATCATGGGGCTTAACTTTGATCAAAAGAAGGTCGGAGCGGTCATGGTTGTCGGCGGCGGTGTGGCCGGGGTCCAGTCGGCTCTCGATCTGGCGGATTCCGGATACAAGGTCTACCTCGTCGAGCGGGGATTGAGCATTGGCGGCGTAATGGCCCAGCTCGACAAGACCTTTCCGACAAATGACTGTTCTATGTGTATTTTGGCACCCAAGCTGGTGGATACCGGAAGGCACCAGAATATCAATATCATCACCAATGCCGAAATTCAGCAGCTTGAGGGTGAGGCGGGAAATTTTCGGGTCAGGGTGCTGAAGCACTCCCGGTACGTCGATGAGAGCAAATGCACGGGCTGCGGCGACTGCGAAAAGCAGTGTCCGGTAGAAGTGCCCAATGAATTCGAGCAGGAGCTGACCAACAGAAAGGCGATTTATAAGCCGTTTGCCCAGGCCATACCGAACCGCTACTCCATCGACAAGCGCGGAAAATCCCCCTGCAAGCTCGTCTGCCCGCTGGGACAGAATGCTCAAGGCTACATTGCACTCATTAAAGATAAAAAATACGCCCAGGCATATAATCTCATCACCAGGGACAATCCGCTGCCTGCCATCTGCGGACGGGTGTGCGCTCACCCCTGCGAGGAGTCCTGCAAGCGCGGCGAGATCGATCAGCCGCTGTCCATTGCCGCCTTGAAGCGCTTTGTGGCAGATTACGTCTGTGCCCACAACCTTCAGACCGCTCCCGAAATACCGGAAAAGCGTTCCGAGAAAGTGGCCATTATCGGCGCAGGGCCTGCCGGGCTGGTGGCTGCTCATGATCTTGCCCTGAAAGGCTATCCGGTCACGATCTTCGAGGCCCTGCCGGTTGCCGGAGGCATGCTGGCGGTGGGAATTCCGGAATACCGTCTGCCGCGCGATGTCTTGCAGGCGCAGGTGGACTCGATCAAATCGTTAGGCGTGGAAATCCGGCTGAGCTCACCCCTTGGCCCCAATCTTACCTGTGATGACCTGAAGGCCCAGGGGTATAAGGCCATTCTATTGGCTACGGGTGCGCACAAGAGCCTGAAGCTGGGTGTTCCCGGAGAGGAGAAGTTTGCCGGAGTCATTCACTGCACCGACTTTTTGCGCGAGGTCAACCTGGGACGGAAAGTTGAGATCGGCCAGCGGGTGGCGGTCATCGGCGGCGGAAATACGGCCATCGATGCGGCCAGAACTGCCTGGCGGCTTGGGGCTTCCGAGGTTACTATCGTCTACCGCAGGACGCGGCTTGAGATGCCAGCCCTGCCGGACGAAATCGAGGCTGCCGAGTTCGAAGGGATCAAGCTGGTTTATCTGACCGCGCCGGTTGAGATTCTCGGCGAAAATGGACGGGTCATTGGCCTCAAGTGCGTGCGCATGGAGCTGGGTGAGCCGGATAATCAGGGCCGCAGAAGGCCGGTCCCCATTGCGGGTTCCGAGTTTGTCATGCCGATGGATACAGTGATTCCGGCTTTGAGCCAGTCGCCAGACCTTTCCTTCCTGCCTGAGGGATCGGGATTCAAAACCACGCGCTCCGGCGGCCTGGAGGTGGATGCGGTCACCAAGGCCACCAATATCGCGGGAATCTTCGCTGCCGGTGAGTCAGTGACCGGGCCTGGCATCGCTGTCGAGGCAATGGCTCATGGCCGCGAGGCGGCTGTCTCCATCGACCGCTTCCTCAAGGGTGAGGACATGCGCGCCGGGAGAGAGAAAGAGGTTTTTGACAGGGCAGAGCCTGACCTGGATCGATGGGATGTCGAGCCAAAACAGCGAGTTCACATGCCCAGCCTTACCCTGGATGACCGGCGGGGAAGCTTCCGGGAAGTTGACCTTGGCCTGACCGAGGAAATGGCCCTTGAGGAAGCCCGGCGCTGCCTGAATTGCGGGATTTGCTCGGAGTGCATGGAATGTGTAGCTACCTGCAAGGCCGGGGCTGTCAATCACGATCTGCGGGATGAGGTCCTTGAGCTTGAAGTCGGCAGCGTGATTCTGGCTCCAGGGTATGAGGAATTTGACGCTACCCTGAAGACAAATTTTGGTTATGGCCGTTTTCCAAATGTTGTCTCCAGCATCGAGTTTGAGCGCATTCTGAGCGCTTCCGGCCCTTACAAGGGACACATCGTCCGGCCCTCGGACCACCGGGAGCCAAAGCGCATTGCCTTCATTCAATGTGTCGGATCGCGCGATACCTCCTGCAGCAATGACTATTGCTCCTCGGTCTGCTGCATGTATTCCATTAAGGAAGCGGTCATTGCCAGAGAGCATGTGCGTGCCATCGAGCCCACCATCTTTTATAATGATATGAGGGCCTACGGCAAGGACTTTGACAAGTACGTCAACCGGGCGGAAAAAGAGTACGGAGTAAGGTTCGTCAAGTCTCTGGTTTCGGAGGTTCAGCAGGACTCCGAGAGCGGCGACCTGCTCCTGAACTACATCCGCGAGGATGGCCGCCTGATCAACGAGCGGTTTGACCTGGTTATTCTGGCCGTAGGCTTCGAGCCTCCCCGCAGCGTTCAGGAGATGGCCCGGCGGCTGGATGTGGACCTGAACCGGTACGGATTCTGCCGCACGGACAGCCTGTCTCCCCTGCGGACCTCCCGGCCTGGTGTTTATGTCTGCGGAGCTTTCGTCAGTCCCAAGGACATCCCGGAGACGGTCATGCAGGCCAGCGGGGCGGCAGGTGAGGCTTCGGCCCTCCTGTCTTCGGCCCGCAACACGCTGGTTACGGAAAAGACCTATCCGCCGGAGCGGGACGTTGCCGGTGAGCCCCCGCGGATCGGGGTGTTTGTCTGTCATTGCGGGATCAACATCGGCGGCTTTGTCAATGTGCCGCAGGTCAGAGAGTATGCCCAGACCCTTCCCTATGTCTACTACGCGGCTGACAATCTCTATACCTGCTCGGAAGATACCCAGCAGAAGATGGTCGAGATCATCAGGGAATACCGGCTGAACCGGGTCATTGTCGCCTCCTGCTCGCCCAGGACCCATGAGCCGCTCTTCCAGGCAACCATCCGGGAGGCGGGGCTCAACCCCTATCTCTTCGAGATGGCCAATATCCGCGACCAGTGCTCCTGGGTGCACATGTTCGAGAAGGAGAAGGCCACCGAGAAGGCCAAGGACCTGGTCAGGATGGCGGTGTATAAGGCTGCTCTGATCGAGCCGCTGAAGCGGATGTCCTTGCCGGTCAACTCGGCTGCTCTGGTCATCGGCGGGGGTGTGGCTGGCATGACTGCGGCCCTGTCTCTGGCTGACCAGGGCTTTGATGTCCATCTGGTGGAAAAGGAAGCACAACTTGGCGGTGTGGCCAGAAAGATTTATTCTACTCTCGGAGAGCGTGATTTTCCCGCATTTTTGCAGGGCATGGTCGATCGGGTCAACCGTCATCCCATGATCCAGGTGAACCTGAATTCCGAATTGATCGAAGTGAATGGCTTTATGGGCAATTTCAGCTCGACCATTCAGTCGCGGGGGAGGAAAATATCCTTCCAGCATGGGGCAATTGTAGTGGCTACCGGCGCTCAGGAGCTTTCGCCAACCGAGTATTTATATGGAAAGAGCCCGAAGGTGGTAACCGCCCACGATCTTGAAGCCCTGATCGACCGGAAAGACCCGCTGGTTATGAACAGCCGGAATGTGGTCATGATTCAGTGCGTCGGCTCGCGGGAAGAGGGGAGAATGTATTGCAGCCGCGTCTGCTGCTCCCAGAGCATCAAGAACGCCCTGCGCCTGAAGGAGATCAACCCGAAGGTCAATGTCTATATCCTGTACCGCGATATCCGCACCTATGGGCTGCGGGAGGAATACTACCAAAAGGCCCGGAGTCAGGGCATAGTCTTCATCCGCTACGATCTGGAGGAAAAGCCTGCCGTATCGTCCAACGGGACAGGGAGCATCAGGATACAGACCAGGGACCCGATCCTGAACCGGCAGATTCTCCTGTCAGCGGATCTTCTGGCGCTGGCACCGGCGATTCTGGCCCCTTCGAGCAACAAGGACCTGGCCCAGATGCTGAAAGTTCCGGTGAACGAAGATGGGTTCTTCCTCGAAGCGCACATGAAACTGCGGCCGGTGGACTTTGCCACGGACGGCATTTTTGTCTGCGGCCTGGCCCATGCGCCAAAGTCGCTGGATGAGAGCATTGCCCAGGCCAAGGCTGCGGCGGCCAGGGCTTCGGTGGTTTTGAGCAAAAAAGCCATCGAGACCCAGGGGCAGACAGCCAAGGTCGATAAGAAGCGCTGCACTGCCTGCGGCCTGTGTGAGCTGGTGTGTGCCTATAAGGCTATCGAGGTGGACCGGCAGGAAGGATGCGCCAAGGTCAATGAGGCCCTGTGCAAGGGGTGTGGTGCCTGTGCTGCCACCTGCCGCTGCGGGGCACTGGATGTGAAGGGATTTACCAATCAACAGATATTTGAGATGATGGAGGCCTTATGACCCCTACGACTGAAGGATTATGCAGCCAGGTGGAACAGGGCGGTCAGGAGGCATCGGCATCCTGGCAGCCGAAAGTTGTGGCTTTTCTCTGCAACTGGTGCAGTTATGCCGGAGCAGACCTTGCCGGTATCAGCCGGATTCAGTATCCCCCGAATATCCGTATCATCCGGGTGCCCTGTTCGGGGAGAATCAATCCGGTCTTTATCCTGAAAGCCCTGCAAACAGGAGCTGATGCGGTGCTGGTCTCCGGCTGTCATCCGGGAGACTGCCACTATGTCAGCGGCAATTACTATGCGCGCCGGAAATTCGAGATATTCGATCGTCTGCTGGATTATATCGGGCTGGAGAAGGGCAGGGTATTTTTCTCCTGGGTCTCGGCTGCCGAGGGTGAAAATTTCGGACGTCTGGTCAAGCATGTGGTGGATGAAGTCAGGAAACTTGGGCCGGCAACAAAGCTCGTTAAAGCGATATAACGATATAACCATGATCATAGTGGAGTAAAAAACGTATGTGGTCAGAGGAAATAACCCGGAATATGCAAACCACGGCGGAATCGCTGCTGCGGGAGGGGAAGGTTGATCTTATTCTCGGCTATCAGGCCGGAACCTGCCCCGTGCGGACAACCCCCGCTTTTATCCGCACCCCGCAGGATGCTTCTACGCTGGTTTGGAACCCTTTTTGCGAGAATAACCTCAGTGTCTATCTGCCGAGGAGGAAAGAGAAAATCGGCATCATGGCCAAGGGCTGCGATGCCCGCGCTGCCGTGGTGGCCGTGCAGGAAAACCAGATCAGCCGCGACCGGCTGATGATTATCGGGCTTCCCTGCTCTGGTGTCATTGACCGGAAAAAGCTGGCCCTGGCGGTGGACGTCGATAAGGTCAAAGGCTTTTCTCTTGCCGGAGATTCTCTGGTGCTGGAGATGGCAGATGGAGGATCAGTGCAACTCAGGATTCAGGAGCTTTTATCTGCCTCCTGTCAGACCTGCACCCACAGGAATGCGCCGGTATCGGACCTTTTTATCGGCCAGAGAGTGCAGGAGCTGGATGTCAATAATGCCAGGGATGAATTTGAGCAGGTCCGGTCATTCGAGGCCCTGAGCAGTCAAGAGCGGTGGCAGCATTTTGCGGCTATGGCTGAAAAGTGCATCCGCTGCTATGCCTGCAAGAGTGCCTGCCCGTTATGCTATTGCCAGGAATGCATCGTGGATCAGACCCAGCCTCAATGGTTTGGCAAGACCACGGCCAGTGAGGATGTTCTGGCCTATCATGTCATGCGTGCCTTTCATCTGGCCGGGCGGTGCGTGGATTGCGGCGCTTGCAGCCGGGCCTGCCCGATGGGCATCGATTTGCGGCTTCTCAATAAAAAGCTCCAGAAAGAGGTCCAGGAGCTGTATCAGTATGTTCCGGGATTGAATCCGGACGAGATGCCAGCCCTCGGTGCCTACAGGGTGGATGATCCGCAAACCTGCATCACTGAAAGGTAAAGGAAATACGGAAGAAATGCAAATGCAAAGGCAAAGGACACCACAGAGGTACACAGAGGGGAGCAGGGGGAGAGTAGAGGAGAATGGCTGCTGTGTTTACGTGGTTATGTATTTCTCATGTATTTCAAAAATGGAGGGTGGGGCTTTTGCCCCACCAAATTCCTGAGACGAGAAACTTGGGTAAGATAAACGAAAGATAGGAATCAGAGAATGGATACCGGAATTATCAAAAAGACGAATATCAAGGCCGTCATCGAGGCTCTGATGCAGGTGGGTGAGGTGATTGCTCCGGTCAGGAAGGATGATTACCTTGTCTTCTCCCCGCTGTCATCTGCCGATGCTGCCTGCCTTGATTATGCCAACAGCAAGCTCAGCCCCAAGGGATGCTTCTTCCCGCAGACTGAGGTACTTTTTACCTATGAGAAGGAAGGTCACAAGACCTTCGAGCCGCCAAGAGAAGCAAAGCCGGGCTTTATAGTGGGAATCCGGCCCTGTGATTCCAGGGCGCTGGCCCTTTTGGACCCCATCTTCGACGAGCGGCAATATCATGATGTCTATTACCTGGAGAAGCGAAAAAGCAAAACAGTGATCGGCCTGGCCTGCAACGAGCCGCAGAGCACCTGCTTTTGTACCTCGACCGGCGGGAACCCTTCGGATACTGCCGGGATGGATATGCTCTGGCAGAATCTTGGGGACCGGTACCTGGTCAGGCCGGTGACCAGCCGGGGGCGGGAGTTGATGGCTCAACTGCCCCATATCGAGGAGGCCGGACAGGATGATCTGGCCAGGGCTCAGGAGCAGGGGGAAAAGGCTCTCTCAAAGCTCCCTCCCGTTTTTTCAGCAGATGAGGTTGCAGATAAGTTATCGTCATCATTCGATGATTCACTCTGGCAGAAGATTTACGAGAAATGCCTCGGCTGTGCCACCTGCGCCTTTGTCTGTCCCACCTGTCACTGTTTCGATATCCAGGATGAGAACCGCAGCGGCCAGGGAAGGCGGGTAAGGCTGTGGGATTCCTGCCAGTTCCCGCTGTTTACGCTTCATACCTCCGGCCACAATCCGAGGCCCTGCGGCAAAGAGCGGGTGAGGCAGAGAGTCATGCACAAGTTCAATTACTTTAAGGTCAATAACGGACAGGTCGCCTGTGTCGGCTGTGGCAGATGCATCAGGGAATGTCCGGTCAATATGGATATCAGACAGATTGTATCAGCTTACAGCGTGAAGTAGAGGTGAGAGAGCATGGAAAATCCCTATCTGCCTAAGAGGGTCAGGATAGAAAAGGTTATTGATGAGACCGCAGGAAAAGACATCAAGAGCTTTGTCTTTTCTTTTGTCAACCCGCAGGACCGGCAGGCATTTGCCTATCATCCGGGCCAGTTTGCCGAAATATCCATTGCCGGATCGGGAGAAATCCCCATCGGCATTGCCTCTTCACCCACGGAAGGTGATATGGTGATGTTCACGGTCAAAAGGATGGGAGTGGTGACCAGGGAGCTCCACAATTCCTCCCCCGGCCGGATCGTTGGCCTGCGGGGGCCGTACGGCAACGGCTTTCCGATGGAGGAGCTCAAGGGCAGGAATATCGTAATTGTAGGAGGCGGATTCGCCTTCACCACCCTGCGGGCTCTGGCCGTTTACCTGATGGGCGATGAGCGCAGGAAAGATTACGGAGATATTACCGTCATTTACGGCGCCAGAACACCAGGTGACCTTATTTACCGGCAGGAGCTGCAAGCCTGGGCTTCACGGAAGGACATGAATGTCCACATCACTGTGGACAAGGGCGAGCCCGGCTGGGAGGGGAGAGAAGGTTTTGTCCCGGCTGTAGTCAAGCAGGTTGCCCCCAGCGCCAAGGATGCCATTGCCCTGGTCTGCGGCCCGCCGATCATGATCAAGTTCACCATTCCCATTCTCTTCGAGCTTGGCTTTGCAGCGGACAAGATCCTGAATTCCCTCGAAATGAGAATGAAGTGCGGAATCGGCAAGTGCGGACGGTGCAATATCGGCAGCAAGTACGTGTGCAAGGATGGCCCGGTCTTTACCTACGCGGAATTGCAGAATATGCCGCAGGAGTATTGAGATTACATACAAGTTTGTAGCGGCAGCGCGTTTCTGAGAGGTAAATCGATGCCATTAGGGGTAAATGCTGTTCTCCCAATGATGGGAGTGCTCCTTGGGGGCAATTTTGCAGTATTGGTTTTCCAGGGTTTCTGAGGAACAGAAAAATCAGCAGACTCTTAGAACCCAGGCATATGTAGACTATATACGGGGAGCTGCAGGACTAGCAATTGCACAGAAGAAAGGTGATACAAAGACTCAACAGGAATACGGAATACCGATGGCTGACGCACGTGCAAGAATTCTAATTTACGGATCAGAACCAGTTATCCAGTCTCTTGCAAAGTTTTATCACCAGGGTGGAGTCCTGGATACTCCTGAACGAAAAGAACTCTTTATATCAATGTGCCTAAATATGCGTAAAGATAGTCTATCAAGTAATGATGCCAGTACAAGTTGTCGGGAAGCATCTACCCCGTTATTCCTTCATGATGTGGAAACAAGTGAAAAGGGGCTCAAATGATCGGTCTTTTCACTAACCTCAGCAAATGTAGGGTGGGGCTTGTGCCCCACCAAATCCTCCTGGTTGCCAATGTCAACTGTAGGTGTACTTTGCACTATGCACTAAGGGTGGTATACTTTTACATATAATATGTGTCATAAGTCATCATAATTTAAGCAAATATAAAGTGGGGCTTTTGCTCCGCCAAATTTCATACCACAATCTGTTTGTGATGCTAACTGGATGTGTATTAATGGCGCGGGGAGCCAAGTGAAATTTAGTGAATTGATCAGATTGTTAGAAGAGAATGGATTCAGGCTTGTAAAAGAAAAGGGCTCTGTAAGATACTACAGTAAGCCTGGGGGAGATAGGTTTATTCGAGTGGATTATCATGGATCAAAGGAAGTTCCTGTAGGTACTTGTCATGCTATCCTCAAGGCGGCAGGTATAAAAAATTAAGGGGGTATGGTAGAAATGATTGAATTGGAGTACTCCTTAATAATCGAGGCTACTCAAGAGCCTGACTACTTTGGATTTTATTCTCCAGAGTTAGAAGGCTTTACTGGCATAGGAAATTCTATCGAAGATTGCATTTACAAAGCAAAATGGGGAATGAGAGAGCATGTCAGCCTGTTAATAGAAAAGGGGCTGCCTGTTCCTCCTAAGAATCCCAATCCCAAAATTATTATTCAAAATGAACAAGAGATGGTGGCTATTTAAGGTTGATATGCATTGCTACACGAACGACATTGAGGAGTTTCATCTGCAAGCAAATTGGAGAGAATATACAGTAAGCCTGAGTAATAAGAGACAGATGTTCCCCATGTTCCTTTTCTCAGTGAGTATGGTGAGAATAACCATCACCCCCACCCAGCCTCCCCCCTCAAGGGGGAGGAGAGGAGGCTCTCCCTGTAAGGGAGATAGTGGATGCTCTCATCAAAAGATAGGAATATTTGAATAATAGCCATCTGGAATAAATGACCAGTAAAATCAGAAAGGATAAATCACCACGATGGGTTATACAATTGCAGTAGCCGGAAAAGGCGGGACGGGGAAAACGACCCTGTGCGGTCTGATGATCCGTTACCTGGTGAAGAATGGACTCTCTCCGGTCCTGGCTGTTGATGCTGATGCCAATGCCAATCTTCACGAGGTTCTGGGAATGGAAAAGGGAATATCGGTGGGCCATCTTCGGGAGAAAGCCATGGATGAAGTCAAGGCCCTGCCGATGGGAGTGACCAAGGAGCAGTACATCGAGCAGAGGATTCACGAGACCCTGGTGGAGGGGCGCGGCTATGACCTCATGTCCATGGGCAGGCCGGAAGGTCCTGGCTGCTATTGCTATGCCAATCACCTGATCCGCAAGTACAGTGAGAAGATCAGTGAAAGCTATCGCTACGTTATCATGGACAATGAGGCTGGACTTGAGCATTTGAGCCGGAGAACAACCCAGGATGTTGATGCGCTGATCATCGCCACGGATGAAACCATGCGCGGCCTTCGGACGGTGCAGCGGATTCTGGACATTATCGAGGAGCTGCAACTGGCAATACGGAAAAAATTCCTTATAGTGAACCGGTCGCTCAACGGCCTGCCCGATGCCTTCAACGCCGAGATTGCCGGAATGAAAGTCCAGTTTTTAGGCACCATCCCCGCTGATGAGATGATCGTTCTCTACGACCTTGAAGGAAAGCCCCTGGTTACTTTGCCCGATACCTCCGTGGCTGTTCAGCGGGTGTCGGAGATAATGGCTGAATTGATGGGGGATTAGGCTGAATTGGCTTAAGATTGCTGAATTAAGGTCATATGAATGAAGGCAAGAACGTGATATGATAAGAGATGTCAAGATGTTAGAGGAATTTGAGAAGGAACTTGTCCGAAGCGAAAAGGCAGATTTTATGAAAAATCTCAAAATCGTCAGCGAGCTTCATCAGGAAGCGCTGAAATTGGGTGTTTTCAAAAAGCATGTGCCTGACGGTGCTTCAGAGGTAAGCCTGAGAATAGCGAAAGTCGTGAACAGTGTTCGAAAAGCATCCTGAAAATATTGTCGGCAGCGCAAAACGCTCAGGGCTATGTAATACACTTCAATCCTGATAATACAGGAGGAGAGGATATGGATACAACCGTTGAAAAAATACTAGAGCAAGCTCTGGAGATGCCACCCAAAGATCGTGCTGCTATTGCAGAACGCCTTATATTAAGTCTGGATGTTCAAACAGATCATGACGTTGAGGTTCTATGGCAGCAAGAAATACAGCAACGAATTGCAGAGATTGAGAAGGGGGAAGTAGTCTGTATCCCGTGGGAGGAAGTTCGGGATCGTTTAAGGAAGAAGTCCCGTGAGGCGGGTTGAGCTTCATCCCCAGGCGTATGCCGAATTAGATCAGGCCATTTCCTGGTACGAAAATCAGACCAGGGGACTTGGTGATGCACTTTTAGATGAAGTCGAACATGCTATTTCTGTAATTCAAGAGTCACCGGATAGATGGCCAGTTTATATAGGGGAAACCCGCAGTTTCCTTGTTCACAGGTTCCCTTTTGCTATTGTATATCGGCATGACGATGTGAAAATTCAAGTGCTGGCCATTGCTCATTTACGACGAAGACCAGGGTATTGGCGAGATAGAAAATTTTAGGATATTGATATGGCATATTTACCATGGAAAAGATAAAACAGCACTTCGAGGCGGAAGCCAGAGAGTTTGACCAGATAGTACAAAAGCTCATTCCATATTATTTCCAGATGGTCGAGAGCCTGGTGGCTGCGATTCCATTTGCGAGACTTGAGCCAATAGATGTTATTGACCTTGGATGCGGGACGGCTACTGTCGGAAAGGCCATTAAAGATGCTCACCCCTGTGCCCGGATCACCTGTATTGATCTTGCTCACAACATGATCGAAATGGCCCGCATGAAGCTGGCTGATTATGCTGATGATATATGCTTCCAGGTTGGAAATTTTTGCGACTATGAGTTCGATCGTACTTATGATGTGGCAGTTTCATCCCTTGCCCTCCATCATTTGGAAACCAATGAGGATAAAAAGGCATTCTACGGCAATATCTATGAAAATCTCAGACCTGGGGGAGTCTTTTATAATGCGGATATAGTCCTTGGATCGAGTGATTACCTTCAGGATATGTATTTGCGAAAGTGGAAAGCCTTTATGAACCGGGAAGCATCTGAGGAAGAAATCGAAAAGAAATGGATTCCGAAATATTATGAGGAGGATCGGCCGGCAACGCTTATCGAGCAGATAGCATGGCTCAGGGAGATAGGCTTTTCTTCTGTGGATGTAGTTTGGAAATATTTTAATTTTGCCGTCTACGGGGGACAAAAGCCAAAAAGTGGCTGACTGATAGTGAAATAAGTGGTTATGAAAGCGCAACAAATAGCAAGAACTAACGATATCGTAAGAGAATTCAAAGCAGAGATTGGAAAACTCTACGGCGAGAGGCTGAAGGATGTCATACTCTACGGTTCCTGGGCAAGGAATGAAGGGACGGAAGATTCTGATATTGATCTGGCTGTTATTCTTAAAGGACAGATACAGCCAGGAAGAGAAATAGATCGAATGATAGACATCATCACGGATCTGAATCTCAAGTATACGGTGTTGATAGCAGTTTATCCGGTATCCGAAGAGGATTACCTGAGCGTGAAAAGCCCACTGTTGATGAACATCCGAAAAGAGGGTTTCGTAGTATGAAGGAGGTTAAATCCCTCATTGAAAGAGCAACAAAGTATCTTCAGAGTCACCTCGTTTCCTGAAAATGCGTGGAGAGGCTTTCTCATGTTGAGCGAAGAAGATTGCAAGATCGCCAGTGAGTTTCATCAGCGGTTGAAAGCCATTGTGCCTGTACTTGACCTGCTTGTTTTTGGTTCGCGGGCACGAGGTGAAGCGAGCGTGGAATCGGATTTAGACGTATTTATCGTGGTTGAGACAATCACGCCCATGATGCGCCAGCGTATATCTGAAATAGCATGGGAGGTGGGTTTTGAGATGGACCGGATCATCTCTACTATTGTGGCTACCCCTGACCAGCTCGAAAATGGGCCTATGGCTGCAAACCCGCTCATTCTCAAGATTGAGCAGGAAGGTGTCCGGGTGTGAAATCGGATCAGCTTGAATCGCTTCTGCGCTATCGTATTAAACAGGCTCACGAGACATTGCGGGAAGCAGAAATTCTTTTTGAGCAATCAGCTTTGCGCGGTGCGGTTAGCCGGGCTTATTATGCTATGTTTTATGCTTTACTGGCCCTATTAGCTACCCGGCAACTTGGCACATCCAGGCATAGTGGAGCATTGGGCCTTTTTGATCGAGAATTTGTGAGAACAGGTCTATTTTCCCGTGATCTTTCTCGATCTTTACGGATGGCTTTCGACCGCCGTCAAAGATATGATTATGGCGAATTGGCTGACATAGACAAGATGACCACCCAAGAAGCTTTGGACGATGCCAAAACCTTTATCTCTGCTGCTGAGGCTTACTTACATTCTACTGGGTACTTAACAATTGATGGTGGTTGAAGAGTAGCTTATGAAAGAGCAGGTGAGACGAGAGACATGCAAGGGAGAGTAGAAATAGATTGGCGGCAGTATATTCATTCAGACCCGGAAGTTCTGATGGGCAAGCCGATTGTTAAGGGAACTCGACTGGCTGTGGAATTTATCCTCCGACTCTTTGCCGCCGGATGGACGGAGCAGCAAGTATCGGAAAATTATCCTACGCTCACCTCTGAAGCACTTCAGGCAGTATTCGCTCTTGCCGCAGAGTGTATGAGTGAAGAAGCCCTTTATGCTATTCCGTCCGAACCGAAATAATGCAGTTTCTGGCTAGTGAGAACTTTCCCTTGGCCAGCGCAGGCTAGCATATGCCGATTGTGTGAGGCAGGGTGAAACAATGGAAGATCAAATAATCAAAGCTAAGTTAGAGGAATTACCTGAAGACTTGAAGAAGGAAGTCTTGGATTACATAGAATTCCTCTTGCAAAAATATGGCAAGAGACCACCAGAAAAGAGAAAGTTTAGATTTGATTGGGAAGGTGGTTTATCGGACCTGAAGGACAAATATACTTCCGTAGAGCTCCAGCATAAGGCATTGAGATTTCATTCATGAACTCTTTATCAGTAGGGATAGAGTGTAAGGCTTATGAATAAATGTATTTGGTTTTTTGGTAGAGGTGCTTCTGTAGCATATGGTTTGGCAATTGAAGATAGCATACGAGCTGAAATGGACAAGCCCTATGTTAATACTGCGCCTTATAGAGAGCTTCTATCTCATCTGGCCTCTTACACTAAGGAGAATTGGAGACATGTATTCTTTACTACAAACTGCTAGCAACTTGGGTTATTTATTAATCGGCTTAAACCACTACCTCTGGTAGTGGTACCGTAAAAAAGGTTCTACCGGTACATTAATCAGGTTACTCACTCCCCAAAATTGTTGTGTTTCAGCAATCGCCATTTGGGAAAAAAGTTGCCTGTGAGGGCTAAAAAACAGCACAATCCATTTGGAAAGTACCTGTAGGTTAAATCAATAGGTTTATGCACTACACCATGAGGTGATAGAAAAACCTATCTACTACAAGGCCCTTCCAGGGCCAATAACTACATGCCACCGCCTTTGGCGGTGGTAGTTGACTTAAAAAACTGAGGAGAAGAAGTATGGTCTACCAAGAATTGCATCTTTCGAAGCTAAGGATATGGCGATCTCCTGCTTTCGTTATCTTTTTAGTGTTTATAACAATTGGTTGTGGTTCAAAAAAGGTATCAGTTCCAAAAATAGATGGCCTTTGTGGACGCAAGACATTAGTTATAGAGAAAGTTACCCAAAACTTGCCAAGAGGGTATGTGGAATTTTTCGCGGAGAAAGATAACAACCGAGAGTGGAGTTTTTTTATCTATCACTTTCTAAATAATAAAAAAGAATGGACAGGTTGGACCGGGGTTGATAAGAGCAGGAAAACCATTAATAGCAGATTTTTTATTGAACCAGGATTACATACTTTTATCATAAAATTTGAACCATTGATTACAGGATTCGAACTCCTTCGTGCTTCTATCTTCAATGCTCTTCCTTCAAGCCTGTCACCCCCAGAAAGGCTTATTTGCAAAGACAAGAAAGTAACAGTAGAGGTTATTGATGGCATGATCACACCAGTTAAAATTACACTGCAATTCATTGATGAAACGTGGAAAAATGAGTTTCAACAGATAACACCCTACTATAATTTTGAAATAAAAGAGGACGTTTATGCTCCCATCTCATTAGAAAATTACAATAATTTTAAATGTAATTGTAATACTATCGTTCCTGTTCCTAGAAAATTCACTTTTCCTAGTCAGTATTTTCCTGGACCCAAACTATCGTATTGGCCATTTAATAAACTAGACAATGGTGTTTTAAGGGTAACTGAAAATTCAATAGAATTTGAAGGGAAAAAGAAAGACATTACTATTATGCTTTCAGATATTAAAACTATTTCTTATGTTACATTTGGATTATCACCTATTAAATGGGTCTCGATAGAATATGGTAAAGAGAAGTTACTTTCATACGCTCTATTTTCGCCCGGGCATAAACTGTCTGATAGAGCTTTTTGGGCAATTAAATCTTTTGTCAAGGAAAAAGGATTGAATCCTCTCATTGAAGAGCAGCCTAAATAGTGCGCTATCAAGTTGTCAATTTTGAGAATTTTTAGGGAGAGGAGTATACCTGCGATTTTTTATGATTATAGATATTTTTATATAGTTAGTTATCAAGTTCTCTCACTACCGGACACATTTTCATAATCTTGCCTCAAAGGCATGATAAAATAATACAGGGATAGGTAATTCCTGGTTCAATAGATAATTATAGAAGCGTAAGCCGAGCTGAAAAAGGCTCAGATCAC